>CAKRQP010000035.1:0-18365 GCA_934393555.1 uncultured Lachnospiraceae bacterium | reverse complement strand
TCTTCCGGAGACAGTCCCCGTGTCAGTTGATGAACAATGGTAGCCACCATTTCCAGATGAGCCAGCTCCTCGGTACCTATATCGTTATCGTTATTGCGCACGTTAATTTCTAAGTAAAGTGGTTTCTAAAATATCTGTTTTGAAAAACTTCCCTTTTCCAGTTGCTTTGAAATGGAGCTGGATTCCGAAGGGGATTTCTTTTAGCCAAATGTCAATAATATTGTTTTTATGAACGTCAATATGATCTAAGATTTCTTTGTAAACCATTTCGTTATCGCTGTTCAGGTTCATAATATCATCCAAAGCTTCTATGTACTGCTGCATTTGGTCTGTTTGGCTTCTTAATTGTTTTTGAAAATCCTTGACATTAGAAAGCTGATTATTTAAAGCTTCTAATTCTTCATTATACCAATTTGTTTGACTCTTCAATTCTTCTTTTGTGATAAGACCATCGAGCATCAGATCAATCGCTTTTCGCTTTTTATTCTCAATCATATTGATTTTCTTTGTGACTTTTGAAGAATCAACTTGAGGCAACGGATCTTTCTGTAATTGCTTGATTTCCTGTAAGATTTCATTCTTTAAAGAATCGCCATCTTGCTGTAAAAGAGAAATACAATAATTCATGCAAGTGTATAATGAGCGTTCATTGATTGATGAATTATCACATCCGATAGGATTACCGTCGAGATCTTCCTTTAAAGTACCGTGATTAGCAGCCGCATAACATCGCCACGCTTTATAAATTTCTCCGTTTTTCAGCTTTTTTGTCCGGCTTACATAGCGATTACCACATTCTGCACAATGAAGTTTACCGCTACACCAGTAACGATTACTGTGCTTAGATTTCATTTTTTCAGATAAAGATCTGCGCTTTAACTCCTCTTGTGTGCGATTCCACAAATTTCTTTCTATAATAGCTTCGTGATGATTCTGCAAATAAACAACCGCCTCTTCTCCATGATTGTATTTTTTCTTGTGTGTCAGATAATTGGGGGTAAAGGTCTTTTTCTGTAATAAATCACCTACATATTTTTCATTGCGCAAAATGCGAAGAATTGTAACATTATTCCAAAGCGAGACCTTTTGAGGCCGCATCCCCTGCTGAGTTAATTCCCGTGCAATGATATGAGTTCCTTTTCCTTCGTTTGTATATTTATGAAAGATTTCTCTGATAATGGGAGCTTCTTCATCGTTGATGGTAAGTTTTCCTTTATGAACCGTATAGCCGAGTAAATCTCTGCCAAAAACAACTCCTCGTTCCATTTGCCGCTTTTGGCCCCATTTAACACGTTCAGATGTTTTCCGAGATTCTTCCTGTGCTATACTTGCCATAATTGTAAGTCTGAGCTCGCCATCAGAATCACGGGTGTCAATATTATCAATCGTAAAGACAACGCCAACACCGGCATCTTTTAATTGTCTGGTATAAGAAAGGGTATCAACAGTGTTACGAGCAAAACGACTTACTTCTTTTGTTATAATTAAGTCGATTTCACCATTTAATGCATCTTGAATCATTTTCTTAAAACCCGGACGGGTCCGGGTCTGGGTTCCACTAATCCCCTCATCATAGTAGACTTCACACAATTGCCAATGTTCATGCCCTGTGATGTAGTCAGCAAAATAATTCCGCTGATTTACCAGAGAATTTAATTGGTCATCTTTGTCGGTTGAAACTCTTGCATATGCTGCGACTTTTAAAAACTCTTGCATGTACTACCTCCATAATGCAATAGCACATCAAAAGACACTTTTATTATACCAGATAAGCATGAGATGCGCAAGTAAAATAAATTTATATTTCTTTTAACAATGTATTTAGTTGCTCATTTGAAAGAAGCTTTCGGCGGTGCAGTTCTTTATATATTCCTTGTTTAAGAAAGGTATGAAACATTTTTTGATTTTCTGCTGATAGAAGACCATCTAAAGATAAATCTTGAGGTTTTACAGATGTTTTCTGGACTTCCGTGGCGATTGCCTCCCTGCTGATTCTTATTGTTTATTCTATGCAAAATGAACGGAATCGTCATATAAGTTGGAATACTGCTAAATTATATAGCAGTATTCCAACTTGAATTAGACCAAGATTATTTCTCCATTATTGGGTCTTCTACCGATTGAACGAGGAATAATGTCATCAACGAATTTGTTGATTTCTTTACGGCTCAATTCCTTATCCACATGATAAAACTTAGGGATGTCATTATCCTGAATACGAGCAAGAACATAGTCTTTTTTGGCAGCATCCCAACATGAGATATAGATTTTTTTCTCATTCATACGGATATGTATGCGGCAACGCCGTTTTAACTGCTCTATGGGTTCTGCTTTCCCGGCTGCAACCTCTTCAAAGAATCTGCTTATTTCCAAGGTTGAGGTGATAATAATAATACGGCAGTTCAGGTATTTATTTTTATAGCGACTTTTAAATGTAGACGCTGTATGATTATCCAATAACTTCAATAAATCAGAAATGCCAATACTATCTGGCCGTAAATCATCGAGAATAACCACAGGTTCCTGCTTATAGTCACCTAATAAATCATTGCTGCTTGAGCTGATGTAATAAGCAAAAGATTTGTCCTTCGCTATTGTTTTGGCAAAAGTGGTCTTACCAACTTGTGCCGGACCCTCAATATAGATAGCAAGTGTGTCTCTGTTTTTACAGTTTTCTTCAAAAGTCTCCTGCTGTATTTTAAAAGCTCTTTCAATTTTATAACCAGAGTCAAAAAGGATTTGAGGGCCAATCATTTGAACTTTGTTATATTCACAAATTTCCCCACTCATAATTTTTTGACAGATAAGATTTATATCCGCTTGATGAAGCATATTATTTCTGCGTGCATTATATGTACACAGTGATCTCTGAACATCAAAGTTTGAAACAATTTCAAGAGGATTATACTGATACTTTCCCGCAGAACTTGGAGTTAAATGTACTAAATAAGCTAAAACATCTATTTCCCTTCCGTGACACTTTTCTAAAAACTGTGTTCCAAGATTGAACCATTTAGCAATCTGAGGGATGTGCTGTGGAGAGTCAAAGTTCAAATAAAGATGGATGTGTGGAGGTTTTAAATCGCCCTTTTTATGATTCGGATTTGTAAACTCATCCTCTTCTGTATATACATCCTTGTCGTGAATGATATAGGCATATTTTTTAATACAGGAATGTTTTTTGATCGTATCAGGAATGGTGTTAATATTGAATAAAGCTTTTCCAGTATCGTCTGTCAGTCGAGATACGATTTCAATTCTTCTCACAGTTTCAGTTCCTTTTTCGTTTTTATATTTTCTTTTTTTCATTATATTTTCTCCTTTTTGATATTTATTTTCTACAATTTCTACATTTCGCCAGGACAAGCCCAACTGGCGAAATTCCTGCGTTTACGCGAAAGCATTTATTGATTTCCTTATAAAGGTTAGAAAGATTTTAGATTTTTCTACAATTCTACGGCATTTTAGCAACTTATTTTTTAAAGCTTTGGCGCTTTGCGGCAGAGCCGCAGCGCCAAGCCTAAAATTTAGTCTGTGTTTCGTTCCAAGGCTTTGCGGATTCTTTCCTGAATTTCCTGTGGATGTTTACAGGTTGGAACAGTAAGCTTTCGCGGTTCCTTCCCATCTGTAAACAGATAGCCTTTTCCTCTGGACTGTGGAACCATCTTTTCAGAATAGGAAGGAGCAATCATTCGTTTGCTTTCTATACTGGGACTGCCAAGTAAAACAATATTTCCGATGTTGTCTCTCGCACCTTTCGGGAAGTTTTCTGCATCTAAACGTTGTAATCCCAGAATGATAAAAATAGAGACACCACGGCCAAGCATGAGAAGCATTGCCATTTTGGTTTTTAATTCATCAGCTTTCTTTTTCTCGAGCATAGAAATCCCCGAAGCCCATTCATCAATAAGGCAGCAGACAGGTGAATAATTAAGAGAAAAAGGGTTGTGAATGATTCGCTCTTCCAAAATAGAATACGCTTTTTCCACAGCAGCAGAAGCATCCAAATACTGATGGAAATTAGGACAACCTTGCAGCCAGCGGAAATCAATTCCTTTATAATCTCCAATGATGAGAGTTACTTCTTTATGAAGACTTAGTTCGCTAAGTATCCATTTCAGAAGGTACGTTTTCCCTGAACCAGAGGCCCCGACCACCCCGAGATGAGGTGGCACTAAGGGGTCAATATATATCGGCTCCAGCAATGAAAAACGGAGAAAATCTGTATCATAGCCAAGACAGATTTTAAAGTTCTGGGATTGAAAATTGTCCATAAATACGGTATTATTCTCCATATCTCTTATCCTTCGTATGCAGGAATGCAAATTTTCTGTTTCTGCTCTTGATCGTAAGCCTGCAAAAACTCCAGTGTACCTGGACAAATATGCGCGATGGAGAAAGAAACGGAAAATTCATCTGTCTGCATATCAATGATATACAAACCACTGATGCTGCTTCCGGCATAGGCTGATGTATAATGCATTTTAAATTGTTCCGTGATTATCCTCTGTAATAGCCTCCGCATAGATTCAGTGGAAACTTCCCGCTTGATGCTGGGATTTTTCATCACTTGAAAAGATGCAGTGGGACACGGAAAGTTGTCAGGAAGCAGAGAGCAGACCTCTATTTCCTCTTCCGTTTCCGGGCGCTTTAGCCCTAAAGTATCACAGCAAATCCGAAGTGTGGAGAAAACAATTCTTCGATCTGCCCGATAATAAGTGGCGCAACCGGGACAATTTCCACAACGACCTTTAGCTGCAATGGTAACTTTATTTTGCAAGTAGTCACATAAAGGCTCTGCAATAATAAGCAGCGTAACAGTTAATAGAGCTAAGAGCTCTGTGGCATGTTTGGCTGCGAACATCATGAAAAATAGAATCAAGAGTGGCGACAAGAGAATCGCCAGCGCGCCAAGCGGGGATGCATTTTTCATGAAGTTTGTGAAGCGTTCAAAAAGCTTCTTGATCATAGGTAATTCCTCCTTTCTTTTAGTGTTCCAAGGTAATGTTACCAAACGGCTCCTGAATGAGTTCGACGGCCACAGCTTCTTTGCCAGCCAATACGACTTTTATTAAAGAAGCCCAGGACCAATTTTCAGTTTCTTCCTTGATGCTCGCAACTGCTGAGGGATGAACCTTGATTTTTTGTACAGCTCCTTTGGCATCCCAGAGAGGGAGCATAACAAGAACCGTTGCAGCACCATAGGTGACGAGCTTTCCATTTTGATTGGTAAACTCCCCTGCTTCTCGATCATAAACATCAAGTAGCAAACCGCTTTTTTGGTTTTGACTATTTAAGCCTCTCATTTTCAAATCTCCTTTCTACTCTATGTTCGTTTCGTTGTTACAAGATTATCCTACCAATAACTTTCCATTTTCGATAGATAGCCAATATGCACATTTGTATCTGTAAATGCACATTTATTTTTTCCTTAAAAAAGAGCCTCCATTTGTTCAGAAAACAATGGAGGCTCCAATTAGTATCTTTTCTTATTTAATATGTAAAATGATATACTGCTTCAAGTTTATCTGTTATATCTTTTAGATCCTTAATGATATTGGAAATATCATGTCCCCTAAAGTTAATAATGGAACAAGGCAAAAGCTTCTCCACCGGAACCTTATAACATTCAGCGTAATCAAAAATATCTCCAAGAGTGATATCTTTAAACTCGCCTCTTTCCTGTCGTGAAATAGTGGTACGTTTTTTGCCAATCAATTCTGCTACTTCTTGCTGGGAAAGATGTGCTTCTTTTCTTGCCTGTAAAAGCAGGGCAGAAACGGCCATTTTAAACTCATCGAAACTAGTTACTTTATTAGTAGTCATCTTTTAAAATTCGCGGGCCCGTTTTTTCCTCCTTTTTTATTTTGGTCACATGTGATAAAATAAAAATATCAAAAAAATATGGATCTGACGATGAGACCTAAAACAGAAGGAAAGCGGAAAGGAGCATTGAAAATGATGAGTGACTACAGCTATGAGGATATTAAAAAAATTTGTGATGAAAGGACTAGCTTTTGCCGAAACTCCAGCGTGAAAGGGAATTTGAAATTACTGGCTGATGAAGCAGATGAGTATTACAAACAATACTTTTTACGCTACAGTTATTTAAAATCTGCGGATAATGCATTACGGCAGTTAGAACAGGGGATGACTTATCTTGAACGCTCCATTATCAGCATGTTATGCCAGGAATTAGGGTTAAATAAAAATCTTGAGCTTTACGATTGGGAGTATTTGCGAACAGAACTAATTCACTTAAAAGTTAAAGATAAAGATTTAATGGATGCGCTTACAAATTGTTACGATTGGACGTGTGAGCATGTGGGTGAAACAGGCATAAGTTTAACTCAACAATTTAACTTAAATTATGATAAAATTATCTCACATAAAGATTGTGAAGAAAAAGTAGATTCTTATAGTTTTTCAAAGGTATATCATATTTCTTTTAGAAAATATATTTATGATTGCATAAAAAAATGTCAAGATGAATCGGATGTACAAGTTACATGGCTTATGGCTGATGCCAGTGTTGCATTGAGAAGTAGAATTGACTACTATCGTGAAAAAACGAATGGCAATGTAGTATACTTTAATAATGATTGCAAAGAAGAACTCGACAACGTATTGCCTAAGAATGAACGTATTGTAAGCATGTATTTATATGATCCTGAAACAGGTTATTATGCAGTTAATGAAAAAGTAGAAGATCTCCGAAAACAGATAAGCAGCAAAAATATCAAACAACATATTGATCTTTCAAAGGTGTTTGTAGTGGAGAAATAAATATGAAATATAACATAAAAAGAATAGTTGCATATTGCATAATAACAGGTATGTTAAGTACTGGTGCTTGTAATAATACTGAGAAGCTTACCGCGAAAGCATCCGAAAGTGTTCTCTTAAGTGCCAATATTGTAAAAATCAGAGTTAATCAGCGCACTGCTATCAATATTGATAACACAAACAATACCACTGTGAAATGGTCTGTTGATAAGAAGTACAAGAACTACATTGCTATTTCAGGGTCAGGTAGGAAATGCTATGTGAGAGCTAAAAAAGCTGGAACTGCTTACGTTAAGGTAACTGTAGGTAAGACTACTTATAAATGCAAAGTAGTTGTTAAGAGGGGAGCCGGGTTATCTGATACCACTAAAACCGTAGCCCAGGGAAAGAGCTTTGAACTGGGTCTTTATGGAACGTCTAAAACAGCTAAGTGGAAGAGTTCTAATAGCAAAGTAGTTAAGATTACTAAGACAGGTAAGAACAGATATAAAGTTGCAGGAGTTAAAGCTGGAACGGCTTATGTAGGTGCCACTATCGGTAAGAAAACATATAAATGTAAGGTTGTAGTTAAGGGCAAGACCGTAGCTCCGAAGCTCAGTGCTACGAAATTGACTGTTAACTATGGTCAGACTAGAACACTTAAGCTTTCGGGTGTTAGCTCTAATATCACTTGGAAAGTAGCTAATCCTAAAATTTTAAAGCTCGCTAGAGTAAGCAATGGTTCTGTGAAACTTCAGGGTTTAAAAGTTGGAACTACTAAGGTTACGGTTACTTATGGTAAAACTACTAAGACATGCAATATTACAGTTGCGGCTGTAAGTTCCCCGTATGTGAACACTTCTAACCTTAAACTTACGGTTGGGTCTAGGAAACCCATTGCATCTTACATCTATGATACCAAAGTCGGAATTACCTCTTGGGTAAGTAAGAACCCTAATGTAGTAGGTGTGGACGACTTTGGAAACCTCATTGCTAAGGGGGTAGGTAGCACGACTGTAACCGTTACGGTTGACGGTATTGACCTGTATTTTGGTGTGACTGTAGTGAAATCCAGTAGCACGGGTAAGGTAGACGATAAGAACGAAACAGTAGAATCTGGTAATAAGGAAACAGAGAAAGGTACTGAGAAGAGTACTGAAAAGTCTACAGAGAAAACCACTGAGAAAAGCACGGAGAAATCAACTGAAAAAGCAACAGAGAAAGTAACTGAAAAGACTACTGAAAAGACTACTGAAAAGAGTACTGAAAAGAGTACTGAAAAAACGACTGAGAAGTCTACTGAAAAGGTAACTGAGAAGGAGACTGAAAAAGTTACTGAAAAAGAGACCGAAAAAGAAACTGAGAAAGAGTTTGTGTTTGATGGGTATTGGGAGGATACTTATGAAATTAGTGGTGCTTGGTCAGATTCTCCATTTTACATGTTAAATTCCGTTGACATTAAAGATGTTTCGGTGTATAGCATAAATGGTCTCATTGAGACAGACTGCTATCTTTCCAAAACTCCTTCTGGTGTCACTATTGTAAAAATAGGATTTACTGGAAGGAGGAGAGGTGTGGATACTCTGGTGTTAAAAGTTCGTAATAAAGTTGTAAAGACATGTACAGTTACCGTAACAAGTGATGATACTGAATATTTAAACTTCATGAGCTGGCTTTCTCAGAAGCAGAAAGACTTTTTAGCTGATGGTACTTGGACTCCCTCCATGTCTAAGATTGAGAAGTTAAAAGCTCTTGGACAGTGGTCACTTGACACCTATGATTATGTAGCTAATCCTACTCATGGTGCTTACTGCTTTATGTATGGCGAGGGTGGTAACTGTACATGTACTGCATCTATGATTTGCTACATGGCTGAACAGCTTGGGTTAAAAGCTCATTTGGATATCTCCCTTACGGTTTCCACTCATGAGTATGCTAAAGTTTGGGATGAGAATGGTAAGGCATGGGGCATCGACGCAGGGTATCCAGGAAAAGCTGGAAATCGTGGAACAGTAAGCTTATTTGAGTATAAATAACAACTTTATTTTAAATCCTATTGACACAACTGTTAAAATATGGTAAAATGGAACTCACTTAAACGGGAGGATACTCGTTTAAGTATAACTGTCTTAGCTTATCCCGTTTGATTAGCGTCTGTACGGGGTACTTAGGTTTTATAATATAAATGGTAATCAAGAGCTTGATAGCAGTAAAATGCTATTCAAGCTCTTTTCTGATTATGGGTTTTTGTAAAATATAATAGTCACCGTCAAGCCCCACTTGCTACGCAAGTGCCTGACGGTAAAGGGCTGGACAGTGACTTTCTTTGTCTTTTGATGTGTTAATTCATGTGCGCAACTTTGATACTTATATACCGATATCGTTTAAAATCCCCATAGCTTTTCGGTTCGGCATGGTAAAACGCTGGGAAAGGTAACGCATGGAAGCACCCATTTCTCCATCTGGTCCACCATACTGACTCATGATGATCTGGGCTAGTTTGGCATTTGGTTCTTTGATGTTGACCGGATGCTGCAGTCGTTTTTCATAATTCCACATAAATTATTTCAACCTCCCTTCCCAGGGCCAGGGTGTATTGACCCATTCCCAGCATTCGCTGGATGCGTCATCTGCGGTGTCGATGGTCATAGGTCCGTAAAGAACAGCATATTCTTTTAAGGCTTTATTTCTCATGGCAATATGGTCTTCACAATAAGCAAGCGCTTCTCTGTCTGTCGGGTGAGTGTCCAGATAAAGGAGCATATCAGAGACAACAAAGCTGACCTGGCTGATATAAGCAAGGAGCTGTTCCTGGTTCATATTTCTGAGATCCAGAGAATATTTTTGCGGGGCTGGCCGGTTTTGCGGAGGCGTGCAATAGTTTGGACGACCGGGGCAGGTCTGCGTTCTGTTTCCGTAAGCATTGCAGCTGGTTCTGTTCACAGGCAGGCACCTCCTTTTCCACAGAATGGCAGGCAGAGTTCCGGGAATACAGTTCCCAGAGAAAGGGCAGTGGCGGAGTCATAAGTTTTGTGGAACGTCTGCCATGGAACATAGGCCATGGCAAGAGGAAGGGAATCCACTCCGGAATGATCCGGATGATCGGATTTCTGGCAGCAATCTATATGATTTGGCATAAGAACTCCTTTCGAAAACGGGTTTACTTTTAACATATGAATGTATGGAAATTCTGTGAAAAATCACTTGCATTTTGCAGATGTATAAGATATAATCAAACTTTGTAAGGGGCATTAGCGCAGCTGGGAGCGCGTCTGAATGGCATTCAGGAGGTCACGGGTTCGAATCCCGTATGCTCCATTTTTTTGTGCATAAAATTATTTTTTTCAGCTATCAATCTTCCCGACCGGTATGGGGTGCGCCTTCTTTCTGTGAAAAAACAGGGTTGCGATCCTGGCATTTTCAAATTTTTCACCTCCTGATTCACCATATGTGATTAATCAATGAACAGTTACCAGTATAAAAAATTGCATTTGCTTCCTGCAACGAAGGAGAAAACGAGATGAATTATTCAGGATATGAGCTTTTATGGTTGTTTTTCGTGTATTCTTTTCTTGGATGGCTGATCGAAACGGCAGTAGCATCCGGAAAAAACAGGAAGTTTATCAACCGTGGTGTTTTTACCGGACCGGTCTGTTTTGTCTATGGATTTTCGGCCGTATTTATGACGCTGGCATTCTGGGAACTGAAAGACAATCCACTGTTTCTGTTTCTTGGCTGTATGATCGTGGCGACAGTCGTGGAATGGTTTACGGGAAAAGCACTGGAACGGATGAATCACCGGAAGTGGTGGGATTATTCCGGAAAACGCTGGAATTTTGACGGTTACATCTGTCTTCCGTATTCCCTGCTCTGGGGAATACTCGGAGTGTTCTGTATTTATTATGGAAATGAATTTTTCACGATCCTTTATAAACTGCTGCCTAAGCTGATCGCCGGGATCCTGGTATGGACGGCTCTTGGTATTGGGGTTCTGGACGTTGTGGTTTCTTATGCGGCTTTTTTTCATAATCAGAAAAAGATGCCGGACAAGGTACAGGATTTTGACCGGGAACTGAGGCGTTGGACCAGAAGACTGGGAGAGTGGATCTTTGATCATATGGAGATCCGAATCGAGAAGGCTTATCCGGCAGTGGGACAGGAGAATAGCTGCAAAGAAGAGGAAGAGGGTTTTGCGAATGGCTGTGGTTTTTATAAACTTTTCTGGCTCTTTTTCATAAGTGCCTTTCTGGGCGATCTGGTGGAAACGGTCTTTTGCCGTTATTCCATGGGACGCTGGATGAGCCGAAGCAGTCTGGTCTGGGGGCCTTTCAGTATTGTGTGGGGGCTTGCGATTGCGGGAGCAACGGCACTTCTTTACCGGGATCAGCAGAGACCGGACCGTCACCTGTTTCTGGCAGGTACTTTTTTGGGCGGAGCGTACGAATATATCTGCAGCGTTTTCACTCAGCTGGTTTTTGGTAAAATATTCTGGGATTACAGCAAGCTTCCTTTTAATCTGGGAGGAAGGATCAATCTGTTGTTCTGCTTTTTCTGGGGGATCGCGGCTGTGGTCTGGATCAAGTTCCTCTATCCGAAGATTTCCGCGATGATCGGAAAAATACCGCCGACGATCGGAAAAATCATCACCTGGATCCTGGTGGTCTTTATGGCGGTAAATATGGTGGTTTCCGCTATGGCACTGGTCCGTTACAACAGCAGAGAGGATGGAAAGCAGGCAAAGTACAAATGGGAAAAAGTCATGGATGAAAACTTTGGTAATGCACGGATGGAAAGGATCTACCCGAGTGCAAAAAAAAGATGAACGGACTTTGACCTTTACAGGGAAATGTGCTATGATACTCAAGATGATGCGGAGATAAGCTCCGCCGGATGGCAATTTCCGAGACGGGAGAGCTTCCCGTTGTGAAAAAAAGAGGTAGTTTATGGCTTCAAAAAGAAAGAAAAAGAAACAAAATGCTTTACGCCGGTTTTTCAGTGGGATTTTTCCGGACAGGAAAAGCTGGAGTGGAGAACCGTATTATGATTATAATCTGCTGGCCTGTGTGATCCTGCTGGTTTCTTTTGGTCTGGTCATGCTGTACAGTACCAGTGCCTATACGGCGAAAGTGAACTATGGATCCGACATGACGTTCTTTGCCAAGCAGGCAGGGCTCAGTGCAGTCTGTATTTTGGTAATGCTGGTTATTGCCAGAATGGATTATCATTGGATCGCTAACTGGGGAGCCTGGCTTTATCTCATTTCCAATGTTCTTCTGGTTCTGACAAGATTTGTAGGACGAAACGTAAAAGGTGCTACCAGGTGGATCCGGATCGGGCCGGTTCAGTTCCAAACCGCAGAGATCGCCAAGCTGGCAATCATTCTTTTTCTTCCGTCCGTTATCGTAAAGCTCGGGCGGAATATAAAAGGCTGGAAAGCGCCGGCAATGCTGGTTTTCCTTGGGGCGTTCACATCCGTGCTCACATGGAAGTTTACCAATAACCTGAGTTCTGCCATGATCATTGCCGGAATGACATTGATCCTGGTCATTGTTGCGCATCCCTGGGGGTCAAGAATTGCTCTTTTTGGCGGTATTGCGGCAGTGCCGGCTGTTTTGATCATCCGTAGTGTGGCAGTTCAGATCGCTCAGAGCAGTGACAGCTTCCGGTGGCAGCGTATCCGGGCCTGGCTGAATCCGGAAAGTGAGAGCTCCGGCACGGGTTATCAGATCATGCAGGGACTCTATGCTCTGGGCTCCGGCGGTCTCTTCGGAAAAGGACTTGGAAACAGTGCCCAGAAGCTGGGGGCCGTACCAGAGGCTCAGAATGATATGATCTTTACGATCGTCTGTGAAGAACTGGGAGTCTTTGGAGCCGCTCTTTTGACGATGCTTTTTGTCTTCTTGCTTTATCGCCTGTTTTTCATTGCCCAGAATGCACCGGATCTGTTAGGCTCACTGATCGTGACAGGGATCTTTGCCCAGGTTGCGTTACAGGTGATCTTAAATATTGCCGTTGTACTTAATGTGATCCCGGCTACGGGAATCACGCTTCCGTTTATCAGTTATGGAGGAACGTCCATCGTATTCCTGATGATGGAGATGGGAATCGCCTTGAGTGTGGCGGATAAGATACGGTTAAAAGACGAATATACCATATAAAAGAAAAGTCTGTGAGGAAAAAGCCTTCACAGACTTTTTCTGTGCAGACATTGAAAAAATGGTTCTATACAAAACGGGAAAATCGTTATATAATTAAACGATGTCAGGGTCAAAAGGTCAAAAAGCTGTTCATGCTTGCATGATAAGGCTTTTGAACTTGGGACCCGCCAAACATGAAAAAGCAGCGATTTACGCAGTAAATCAGCGGATTTTGAATGTTTGTAGAATTGCGGGAGCTGCTTTGCAGCGGAGCAATTCGTAGGCATCAGTTGGGGGCAAAAGACCTTTTGACCCCAACATCCAACGATGTCAGCATGACATAACTTTATGCAAGTTAAAAAACAAAGCCTTCACAGGCTTTTTCAGAAAAGATAAAGGAGATTGAAAAATGAGTAAAGTCAGAACACGTTTCGCACCGAGCCCCACAGGAAGAATGCATGTGGGAAATTTAAGAACCGCATTATATGCGTATCTGATCGCAAAGCATGAAGGAGGCGATTTCCTTCTTCGTATTGAGGATACGGATCAGGAGCGTTATGTGGAAGGTGCTGTAGATATCATTTACCATACGCTTGCGGAGACCGGGCTGATCCATGACGAGGGACCGGATAAAGATGGCGGCTGTGGCCCCTATGTACAGAGCGAGCGTCAGGCAGCCGGCATTTATATGAAATATGCCAAAGAACTGGTAGAGAAAGGCAAGGCATACTACTGCTTCTGTGACAAGGAACGTCTGGAGTCCTTAAAGCAGGAGGTTGCCGGAAAAGAGATCATTGTTTACGATAAACACTGTCTGCATCTTTCCAAAGAAGAGGTAGAGGCAAATCTGGCAGCAGGAAAGCCCTTCGTGATCCGTCAGAATACACCGACAGAGGGAACCACCCGTTTTGAGGATGAGATCTATGGCGTTATTGAAGTGCCGAACGCCGAGCTGGATGATATGATCCTGATCAAATCGGACGGTTATCCCACCTATAACTTTGCAAATGTTGTGGATGACCATCTCATGGGGATCACTCATGTAGTACGAGGAAACGAGTATCTTTCCTCTGCACCGAAGTACAACCTTCTTTATGAAGCCTTCGGCTGGGATATTCCGGTGTACGTACATTGTCCGCTGATCACCAACGAGGAACACAAGAAGCTTTCCAAGAGAAGCGGTCATTCTTCTTATGAAGACCTCATCGATCAGGGCTTTCTGACAGAGGCTGTAGTAAATTATGTGGCTCTGCTTGGCTGGTGTCCCACAGACAACCGCGAGATCTTTTCTCTTCCGGAGCTGGTAGAGGCTTTTGATTATCATCATATGAGCAAATCTCCGGCAGTTTTTGATATCAATAAACTGAAATGGATGAATGGCGAGTATATCAAAGCCATGGACTTTGACAAATTTTATGAGAGAGCGCTTCCGTACCTGAAAGAGGTCATTACCCGCGAGCTGGATCTGAAGAAGATCGCTGAAATGGTGAAGACCCGTATCGAGGTATTCCCGGATATCAGAGATCTGGTGGATTTCTTCCAGGAAGTTCCGGAGTATGACAGCGCTATGTATGTACATAAAAAAATGAAGACTACAGAAGAGTCTTCTCTTACCGTTCTGCAGGAGATCCTGCCGGTTCTGGAGAAACAGGACGAATACACCAACGATGCTCTTTATGAGACACTCGTAACGTTTGCAAAAGAAAAAGGATATAAGAATGGCTATGTACTCTGGCCGATCCGTACAGCTCTTTCCGGTAAACAGATGACTCCGGCCGGAGCTACAGAGATCCTCGAGGTACTTGGAAAAGAGGAATCCGTTAAGAGGATCCAGGCAGCCATTGAGAAACTTGGTGGAAAATAAATATGGCATTAAGTGAAAGCCAGAAGAGGGCTGTCTCTCATGTAAAAGGACCGCTTCTGTGTCTGGCAGGTCCGGGTTCGGGGAAAACAACGGTGATCACCGCCCGGACCCGCTTCCTTATAGAAGAGAAAAAGATTTCTCCAATGGCGATCCTTGTCATTACCTTTACAAAAGCAGCCGCTCTGGAAATGAAAGAGCGGTTTCAGGTCCTGATGGGCGGACATTCCTGTCCGGTGACCTTCGGGACTTTTCATTCTGTTTTTTTCTGGATCCTCCGTCAGGCATACGGGCTCAGCGCAGCCAATATCATACGGGAAGAGCAGAAATATCAGTTCTTGCGGGAGCTTCTTTCCCAACATCACCTGGAGATCGAAGATGAAAATGAATTTCTCGCCGGCATCATCGGGGAGATCAGTCTGGTAAAAAATGACCGGATCCCTCTGGAGAATTATTACTCTAAGAATTGTTCCGAGGAGCTGTTCCGTAAATTTTTTAACGGATATCAGGAAAAACTTCAGAATGAACGCCTGCTGGATTTTGATGATATGCTGGTGATGTGTTATGAACTTCTTTCCCAGCGGCCGGATATCCTGGCCGGCTGGCAGAGACGCTTTCGTTATATCCTTATCGATGAGTTTCAGGATATCAACCAGATCCAGTACGATACGATCCGTCTGCTGGCGGCTCCGGAGAACAATCTTTTTATTGTCGGAGATGATGACCAGTCCATCTACCGGTTTCGGGGAGCGCGGCCGGAGATCATGCTGAATTTTCGGAAGGATTATCCGGAAGCGGAGACGGTACTTTTGTCGGAAAATTACCGGTCTGTGGAAAATATCATACGGGCAGCGGGGAAAGTGATCAAGAATAATCATGCCCGCTATCCTAAGGATATCCATGGTGTCCGGGAAAAGGGAGAACCCATCGAGATTCACGGGTTTGTGAACCAGGGGCAGGAGAATGCATTTGTACTGGAAAAGGTGCGGGAATATCAGAAAAAAGGTGTGTCATGCAAAGATATGGCTGTTCTGTTCCGGACCAATACGGCGGCACGTCCTCTGGTGGAAAAATTTATGGAATACAATATTCCGTTTCAGATGCGTGACAGTCTGCCGAACATTTATGAACATTGGATCGCGGAGGATATCATCACTTATATCCATATGGCTCAGGGCAGCCGGAAAAGACAGGATTTTCTGAAGATCGCCAACAGGCCCAAACGTTACCTGAGCCGGGATGTGCTTCAGGACAGTGAAATTTCTTTTCTTGCCCTTCGGAGGGCTTATGAGGATAAGGACTGGATGCTGGATCGTCTGGATAAACTGGAAAGTGATCTGACTGTGATCAGCCGGTTGAAACCTTATGCAGCAGTAAACTACATTCGAAACGGCGTAGGATATGAAGAATATCTTACAGAATATGCGGAATACCGTCATATCCGGGCGGATGAGCTTCTGGAGGTTTTGAATGAGCTTCAGGAGGCGGCGAAGGGGTTTGATTCTTTTGAAGACTGGTTTCATCATATGGAAGAGTACAAGGAAGCACTGAAGGCTCAGAACCGGGAGAAAAACAGAGAAGAGGATGCAGTGACGCTGACAACGCTTCACAGCTCGAAGGGACTGGAATTTCCCGTTGTGTTTATTGTAGATATCAATGAAGGAACCATTCCACACAGGAAAGCGACTCTGGAAGCAGATCTGGAGGAAGAACGGCGGATGTTCTATGTGGGGATGACCCGTGCCCGTGAACGGCTCCATCTCTATTATGCCAAGGAACGGTACGGGAAAAAACAGGATATTTCCAGGTTCTTGGATGAGCTGCGGGCAAAACCGCCCGCTAAAAGCTCCCGCTGACAGTTGCGAAGCGACTGCGAATATCCGCTTTCCCAGACATAAAAAACTGGCAGATGGAAGAACTCTCACATCTGCCAGTTTTCTCTTTTTACATTAGTTTTCGTCGTCTGCGTCAACCAGCTCGTCGTACTCAGAATCATCAAGAAGCTCATCGAAAGCATCGGCAACTCTTTCATACTCGTCATCGTCCATAATGTTGTCCAGGCTGGGCTCGCCGTTAATCTCCTGGAAACGGTAGATGTAAACTTCTCCGTCATCGTTCTCGCCGTTCTCATCAAGCGGAAGAAGAGCAATGTACTGTTTGTCATCAACCGGGAAAATGGTAAGTACAGCACACTCCTGAACGGTTCCATCGTCCAGAGTCAGGGTAACAGTAGCTTCTCCGTCAGTTCCGCAGCCATCGCAGCCGCTGCAGTCTTCGCCAGTGCAGGCAGTTAAATCCTTATTTTCAAAATCGCTCATATTTGGATACCTCATTTTCTTTAGATTCACGTTTGTGTGTAAACTCACTTTAGCAGATGCCCATGAAAAAAGCAAGCCCTATTCGATATAAATATACAACTATTCGGAAAACCGGTCTGAAGATAAAAAACTGTACAAACGTCAGCGGGTCAGCTATAATGAAGGATAGTGAAAAGAAGATAAAGGAGTCTGTATAAATGAAGTTGATATCCTGGAATGTAAACGGTCTGCGGGCCTGCCTGACAAAAGGATTTATGGATGCGTTTGACCATCTGGATGCGGATATTTTCTGCCTGCAGGAGACGAAGCTTTCCGAAGGACAGCTGGAGCTTGAACTGCCGGGCTACTATCAGTACTGGAATTATGCGGAGAAAAAAGGATATTCCGGAACTGCTGTTTTTACGAAGGAGGAGCCCGTCTGTGTATCTTATGGGATCGGGATACCGGAGCACGATCATGAGGGCCGTGTCATAACACTGGAATATGAGAAGTTTTATTTTGTCACGGTCTATACGCCCAATTCCCAGGACGGGCTGAAACGCCTGGATTACCGGATGGAATGGGAAAAAGCATTTCTGGCTTACCTCAAAAAACTGGAGGAGAAAAAGCCGGTGATCTTTTGCGGAGATCTGAATGTGGCACATCAGGAGATCGATCTGAAGAACCCGAAGACCAACCGGAAAAATGCCGGCTTCACAGATGAAGAGAGAGCCAGGTTTTCCGAGCTTCTTAAAGAGGGCTTTGTGGATACTTTCCGGTATTTTTATCCGGAAGAAACAGGCATTTATTCCTGGTGGTCTTATCGTTTCCATGCCAGGGAGAAGAACGCCGGCTGGCGTATCGACTATTTTCTCGTGTCTGAAGCACTGAAAACCGAGTTGAAAGGCGCAAAAATCCATACGGAGATCTTTGGTTCCGATCATTGCCCGGTGGAACTTGAAATTTTTTTGTAACAGTTCAGAACATCAGCGAAATGAAAAATCAGACTATGCAAACTTGTTTGCAATAGGATGAATTTTTTATTTCGGAATGGGCGGAACGCCCATTAGCCTCAGACAAAAGCTGCGAATGCAGCGAGAGCGCATGCAATGCGCGGGTCTGTGGCCTGTTGTTTTGAACGTTCTGAACAGTTACACTTTTTAAACGCAAAGAAAGCAGTGCCCTGTTTTCGTTGTGAAGAGCACGGAGCAGCTGCGTTTCATGAGTAAGCAGTGAAAGCGGACCGGAAAGGTCCGCATGACAGATAGGAGCCAAAACAGAATGAATTTACTTACAATAGAAAAT
>CAKRQP010000034.1:0-19225 GCA_934393555.1 uncultured Lachnospiraceae bacterium | reverse complement strand
GATTATATCCTGATCAGAGGCGGCAGCTTTGGTTCCACCTTCTTCAACGTAAGTGATCTGGATCTGGATTCCCGTATCCTGATCGAGCCCTGTGCCGTACTGGTACATGCTGTTGAGAGAGCAAAAACCACAGGTATCCTTCGTTTCAACAGCCGTGTTGTTGTACAGGGCTGCGGACCGATCGGCCTGATCTGTATCTCTATCCTGAAGACCATGGGTGTTCAGAATATCTGTGCAGTAGACGGTGAGCAGAAACGTCTTGACTTTGCAAAGAGAATGGGTGCAAAGCAGACGGTCAACTTCAAGGATCACAAAGGCATCGAGGCTCTTGCAGGAGCAGTTAAGGATGCTTTCGGCGGTCATCTGGCAGACTTTGCATTCCAGTGTACCGGTTCACCGGTGGCACATGCCAATATCTATAAATTTATCCGCAACGGCGGCGGCCTTTGTGAGCTTGGTTTCTTTATCAACGGCGGAGATGCTACCATCAACCCGCACTTTGATATCTGCTCCAAGGAGATCACCATCGTTGGTTCCTGGGTATACACTCTGAGAGATTATGTAACAACCTTTGATTTCCTGAAGAGTGCAAAAGAGATCGGTCTTCCGATGAGCGAGCTCATCACGGATAAATTCCCGCTGGAAGAGATCAACGAGGCCCTCAAGACCAACCTGGCAATGACAGGACTTAAGATTGCTATCGTGAACAAGTAAGCAGAAAGGAGTGACAGGCCATGCAGGAGGCAGCAGGTCTTCTGGAGGTGTTTGGCTGTGTGGCAGCCTTTGCAGCAGCTGATGCGGCAGCAAAAGCGGCCAACGTCACCATCCAGTCTATTGATAAGAACAAACCTGCCAATGCGGATGCGTTGCCGGTACCACTCATCACCTGCCTGAAGATCAGAGGCAGCGTAGCAGACGTGGAGGCGGCAATGGATGCGGCAGCTGCGGCAGCAGAGAATATCACTGGCGTGGTATCCCGTTATATCATCGCCGGTCCGTCTGAAGAGACGGAAAAGATGCTTAGGATCAGCGCGATCTGAAGCAGATGAAATGGTCTTGCAATGTCAGGCAGGATATATTAAAATGTAAGAAGAATGATTGGTTTAACCCGCACAAGGAGGATATAGGAAATGACACAGGAAGCATTAGGAATGGTAGAAACAAGAGGTCTGGTAGCTGCAATCGAGGCTTCTGACCAGATGGTAAAAGCAGCAGATGTTACTCTGATCGGTACCGAGAAGATCGGTTCCGGACTGGTAACTGTTATGGTACGCGGTGATGTCGGAGCTGTAAAAGCAGCAACCGAGGTTGGTGGAGCAGCAGCTTCCAGACTGGGTGAGCTCGTAGCCGTTCATGTAATCCCGAGACCGCACAACGATGTTCAGAAGATTCTGCCGACCATCTGATCGCAGAAGCTCATTTACAAGTAAAGGGAAAAGGAAGCACATATGAAAGCGATTGGATTAGTTGAGCTGCCTAACTGTACGGATGCCATTCAGGCACTGGATGTCATGCTGAAGACTGCAGATGTCCAGTTCCTTACCTGGGAGAAGAAATTAGGCGGAAGATTGGTAACGCTCATCGTCCAGGGGAATGTTGCCGCGGTGACAGAAGCAGTGGAAGCTGCAAAACACAGAGCCGTCGGACGCGTGGTGGCTTCCACAGTGATTGCAAATCCGCACGAAGAAACTTGGAAGTTGATCGAGGTCAGCAGAAGAAAGTATCCATATCTGCGAGACCTGGAAAAAACTTCTGTCTGACTGACAGGAGTTAAAGGAGGAAATAAGAATGGAACTTCAGGCATTAGGTATGATCGAAACTAGAGGACTGGTAGCTTCTATCGAGGCTGCTGATGCAATGCTGAAAGCCGCTAATGTTGTTATGGTTGGTACCGAGAAGATCGGTTCCGGTCTGGTAAGCGTTATGGTACGTGGTGATGTAGGTGCTGTAAAAGCTGCTGTTGAGGCAGGAAGCGCAGCTGCAGAGAGACTTGGAGAGGTCATCGCCGTTCATGTAATTCCGAGACCGCACAGCGATGTAGAGAAAATTCTGCCGCAGGCATAAGTAAAAGAAAGGGTGCCGCAGGAGTGCGTCTCTAAGGCGGCGCCCTTTTCTGCTTATATGTCCGCCGGAATGGCGGACAGCTTCGGAGAAAGGAACGATTATGCAGGAGCAAGAATTAGTAAATGAAATAGCGAAGCTGGTTGTAGAACAGCTGAAGCATGCAGATGTCTGTGATCCCAAAGACCGTATTCCGGTTGGAATCTCTGCACGACATGTACATCTTTCCCAGGCAGATCTTGAGACTCTGTTTGGAAAAGGCTATGAACTGCATAAAAAGAAAGATCTTATGGGCGGGCAGTATGCGGCACAGGAGTGTGTGACCATTATCGGAACCAAGCTCCGTGCGATCGAGAATGTCCGTGTTCTTGGACCGGTAAGAAAACAGACTCAGGTGGAGGTTTCTGCGACAGATGCAGTGAGACTGGGAGTGAAAGCACCGGTTCGTCTGTCAGGAGATCTGGTTGGTTCAGCGCCGGTAACTCTGGTAGGACCGCAGGGCGCTGTTTATCTGAAAGAGGGCTGTATCGTGGCAAAACGTCACATCCATATGGCTCCGGAAGATGCAGCTCGTTTCGGTGTTCAGGACAAACAGGTAGTAAAGGTTCGTTTTGAAAGCGGAAGAGGTGGTACACTGGAAGACGTGCCCATCCGTGTAGATCCTTCATTTGATCTGGAGATGCACATTGATACCGATGAAGCAAACGGCCTTGGCATCGCCAAAGATATGGGCTATCTGATCAAATAGCTGAAATATGGGGACTTAGGAAGGACTTGATACAAAGATGATTATTGGCAAAGTTGTTGGAACCGTGATTTGTACGAGAAAGAACAGCAGTCTTGTTGGAAGCAAATTTCTGATCATTGATCCTATGGAGAAAATGGAGATTGATGGCTGTGACCGGATCGTGGCTGTGGATGATGTGGGAGCCGGTATCGGCGAACTGGTCCTGGTGGCGACGGGCAGTGCGGCAAGACTGGGCTGCGGCGATCCGAATTCCCCGGTAGATGCATGTATTGTTGGTATCGTTGATGACCCGCAGAAGATAGTGATTGTGGAGTAAAAGACAGGTTGGAGTAGTGGACATGGTTAGTATGTTAGATTTGAAAAACGCTTTATTTGAGGGCGGTGTCGTAGGTGCCGGTGGAGCAGGTTTCCCCACACATGCAAAGCTTTCTGACCAGGCAGATACCGTGATTCTGAACTGTGCAGAATGTGAACCGCTGATCAAAGTTGACCGTCAGCTGATGGTTGACTATATCAATGAGATCCTTTCCGGAATGCAGATGATGGTGGAAGCCATGGGAGCAAAAGAAGGAATCATTGCGGTGAAAAAATCCTACACAGCCTCAATTGAAGCCGTAAAAAGTAATATTGGAAATTACAGGAATCTTCGTCTTCATATTTTACCGGATATTTATCCGGCAGGAGACGAGGTGGTTCTCATCTATGAGACGACCGGAAGAATCGTACCCCAGGGTAAGATCCCCATTCTGGTAGGCTGCGTTGTCTGCAACGTGGAGACCGTTCTGAATATTTATCAGAAAGTCACCGGTGATGAAAACGTAGTAAATAAATTTGTGACAGTAGCAGGTCTGGTAAAGAAACCGGTAACGGTAAAAGTTCCTGTCGGTGTCACGGTAAAAGAACTGATCGATATGGCAGGCGGAGTATCCACGGAGGAGTATGTGCCTCTGATGGGAGGTCCCATGACAGGAAGGATCTGTGGTCTGAATGATGTTGTCACCAAGACAACAAAAGCACTTCTGATCCTGCCTCCGGATTGTCTGCCTATCCGCAAACGTCAGACCTCTCCACAGATGGATATCCGGAACGCTATGAGTGTATGTTCCCAGTGTTCCATGTGTACCAGCCTCTGTCCGAGAAATCTTCTGGGACAGTCGATCGCACCGAATGTATTCATGAGAGCGATTGCCAATGGTCTGACTTATGATGTGGAACCGTTTTTGAACTCCTTCTTCTGCTGTTCCTGTGGTCTTTGTGAGATGTATTCCTGTCATCAGGGACTTTCACCGAGAAGACTTCTGGATCAGTATAAAGGAGCACTCCGTGCAAAAGGAGTCCGGGTTCCGGACAAGCCCGGAAAAGGTGTGGCAGATCCTATGCGTGAGGAAAGAAGAGTTCCGGAGCATCGCCTGATCACCCGTCTTGGACTGGTTGATTTTGATATTCCTGCACCGATGACGGAAATTGATTCTGTAAAAGAAGTCAAACTCATGCTTCGTCAGAATATCGGAGCTCCCTGTGTTCCTTCTGTAAAGGTAGGAGATGCGGTAAGCGTAGGACAGAAGATTGCTGCTCCGCCCGAGGGAGCACTTGGAACCTGCCTGCATGCAAGCATTACAGGAACCGTGACTGCGGTAACGGATAATTTCGTGACTATTAAAGCATAATGGAGATGAAAAACGATGAAAGCAATTGGAATGGTAGAATATAAGACAGTCTCCTCTGGTATCAAAGCGGCTGATCTTATTGTAAAAACAGCAGAGGTTGAGCTTCTGGAAGCTCAGACAGTATGCCCCGGTAAATTCATTATCCTTTTTACCGGTGATTTAAGTGCAATCAGAGTCTCCGTTGATGCGGCAGTCAAGACCTATCCGGAAAGCCTGATTGATAGTTTTGTCCTGGGTAATCCTCATGAATCTCTGTACCGTGCCCTGCACTGTACAGCAGAGGTGGATACCATCCAGGCACTTGGCGTGATCGAGACCTTTACAGGAGCATCTGCTATTGTAGCAGCCGATCATGCAGCCAAGACAGCAGAGGTAACCGTATTTGAAGTACGTCTCTGCCGTGGTATGTGTGGAAAATCCTATGTACTTCTGACCGGCAGTGTGGCTGCTGTGACAGAAGCAGTTGAGTCCTCTGTGGCTCATCTGAAAGAAGAAGGAACCATGCTGGATTACGCAGTGATCCCGAGTCCTTCCAAGGATTTTGTGAAGACGTTGATTTAATTTTTGGTAAAAATTGTAGAAAAAAGGAATGGGTGGAAAGAGCCTGTTCCTTTTTTTAATGGATTTTAGGCTTTGGAAAGCCTACCGAAACCTAGATTCGAGGGGGCCCGCTCCGAGTCGCGAGCCCGCAGGTCCCCTCGAGCTCCCCCATCTGGGCCCGCTTTAGAAAATATGGGGCTTACGTCATACAAGGACTGCGTGAAATGACGGGTGGTTTGTGCATCATGGTGAAGAATGATATGTTATTTCGTGTAGTGGGACTATGATGTAAGTTTTGTAATTGTTTAGGAGCCATTGTTCTGCGAGGTGTTTTGTCATGAATATGCCCCAAATCCATCGCCGAAGGCGATTTTTGCTCGTAACAGTGAAGGTGTTGAACAGTTAGTAAGGTTTTATATTTTCTTATATAGATTCGGTTTGTTTTAGATGTTATTTTATATAAATCTACGGCTCTTCCACATAGTTCCGATTTGACGTACGCCTCCTGTTTTCTGCGTGCCCTGGAAAGGGGGTTGCAAGGGGGAAAACCAGGACTGGCGCAACTCCGATGGTTTTCCCCCTTGCGTATCTTTCCTACGCTTTCCAAAGCGAAAAATGTATTGTCAACCAATAACACAAAACGGGTTGACAAACCTCCCCTCAAAGCTTATACTAAACCTCGAAATCGGGGCTTTCCTAATCCTATTTTGCCCCAAGAAAAGAGAGGTTCATATCATGCAAAAGATTTCTACAAAAACCATTGTTATGACAGGAATGATGACAGCCGTTCTGGCAGTCCTTTCCCAGATCCAGATCCCGATGCCCTCCGGTGTGCCGGTGACGATGCAGACCTTTGGCGTGGCACTTTGCGCCTGTGTGCTTGGCTGGAAAATGGGAACCGCTTCTGTAGCCGTTTATCTGCTTCTCGGTGCACTCGGCGTACCGGTATTTGCCGGACTTTCCGGTGGTCTGGGAACGATCACGGGACCTACCGGCGGTTTTCTGATCGGCTTTCTTCCGATGGCATTACTCACCGGTCTCTTTACACCTTCCAAAAATAAAGTTGGTACAGTACTCTGCTCCGCGGCTGGACTGGCTGTCTGCCATCTTCTTGGTGCCGTTCAGTTTATGATCCTGATGAAAATGGATTTTGTGGCTTCTCTGATGCTGGTATCTGTGCCGTACCTTTTGAAAGATGTGATTTCTGTTGCAGCGGCCTTTATCGTAGGTGCTGCAGTGAAAAAAGCACTGAATGCAGCAAATATACTGACTTATGCCTGAGAAAGAAAAGCATCTCCGGGTCCATCATCTGCTCTGCATTCCTTTGTTTCGGGGTGCAGGCTACAGCGATGGTTTTTCCAGAAATATGGCAGATAAGATCGTCTGGCTGAAAAATCATCCGGATGAGCGTGTGCGGCTGGTCTGTGAGCCGGATATGATCTGCGGCCGCTGCCCGAACTGCAATCCGGACCAGACCTGTGGAAGCGATGGAAATCATGTGGCGATCAAGGATCGAATGCTTCTTCCGGTGCTGGATCTGAAAGAGGGGGAGTCCTATCAGATCAGCCGGCTGTTTCAAAGAGCAGAAGAGAAGCTGAATAAAGAAAGTTTCGATGCTTCCTGTAAAAACTGCGACTGGTACCGCCGGGGCTACTGTGATTTTGTGGAATATGCCCGGAGCCTGAAAGAACTCAACCGGAAGTTCTTCTTATAATATAATAAGCAAGGAATCCTGCTGTGACAGAAAACGGCAGGATTTTTTATGCTCCCGAGCCGGTCTGCTCTGGATAAAATGTCTTGTATAGCGAAAAAAACAAGAAAAAAATCATTTTCTGTATACAAGGAAATGGACTTTTAAAAAAAAATATGGTATAGTAAATCCATATGGTGTGAACAATCCTGTTTCGGTTCAGAACAAAAAAGTGCAAGGTGCGGAATGAAAACATGCACAGAACCGTCCGTGATTTCACTAAATATGTATCAATGAGCCTTCCGGCTCTCAAAAAATAAGGAGGAATTGACAAAATGGCAAGAAAGATGAAAACCATGGATGGTAACCATGCAGCAGCTCATGCTTCCTATGCATATTCTGATGTTGCGGCTATTTATCCGATCACCCCTTCTTCTGTCATGGCGGAAGCTACAGATGAATGGGCTACCCAGGGAAGAAAAAACATTTTCGGACAGGAAGTTCAGGTAACTGAGATGCAGTCCGAGGCTGGTGCAGCTGGTGCTGTACACGGATCTCTGGCAGCTGGTGCTCTGACAACTACCTATACAGCTTCTCAGGGTCTTCTTCTGATGATCCCGAACCTGTACAAAATTGCAGGTGAGCAGCTTCCGGGCGTGTTCAACGTATCTGCACGAGCTCTTGCAAGCCATGCACTTTCTATCTTCGGTGATCATTCCGATGTTTATGCCTGTCGTCAGACCGGATGCGCAATGCTCTGTGAGTCCAGCGTACAGGAGGTTATGGACCTGACTCCGGTTGCACACTGCGCAGCTATCAAAGGCCGTATCCCCTTCATCAACTTCTTCGATGGTTTCCGTACATCTCATGAGATCCAGAAGATCGAGACATGGGATTACGAGGATCTGAAAGATATGGTGGATATGGATGCTGTTGACGCATTCCGTAAACATGCTCTGAACCCGAATCATCCGTGTCAGAGAGGTTCTGCTCAGAACCCGGATATCTTCTTCCAGGCAAGAGAGGCCTGCAACTCCTACTACGATGCAATGCCTGCAATCGTACAGGAATACATGGACAAAGTAAATGCCAAGATCGGAACCGACTACAAACTGTTCAACTACTATGGTGCTGAGGATGCCGAGCATGTGATCATCGCTATGGGTTCCGTATGTGATACCATCGAGGAGACCATTGACTACCTGACAGCTGCTGGCAAGAAAGTCGGCGTTGTAAAAGTTCGTCTGTACAGACCGTTCTGCGCAGAGGCTCTGGTAGCAGCTATCCCTGAGACTGTAAAACAGATTTCTGTTCTTGACAGAACCAAAGAGCCGGGTGCTATGGGCGAGCCGCTGTACCTGGATGTAGTTGCAGCTCTGAAAGGAACAAAATTCAACGACACTCCGATCTTCACCGGACGTTATGGCCTTGGTTCCAAGGATACCACTCCGGCTCAGATCGTAGCTGTATATGAGAACACAGAGAAAGCAAAATTCACCATCGGTATCGTAGATGATGTGACCGGACTTTCTCTGGAACTTGGCGCTCCGCTGGTAACCACTCCGGAAGGAACCATCAACTGTAAATTCTGGGGTCTTGGTGCTGACGGTACCGTTGGTGCAAACAAGAACTCCATCAAGATCATCGGTGATAACACAGACATGTACGCTCAGGCTTACTTCGATTACGACTCCAAGAAGTCCGGCGGTGTTACCATGTCTCACCTGCGTTTCGGTAAGAAAGCAATCAAATCCACCTATCTGATCCACAAGGCAAACTTCGTAGCCTGCCACAATCCGTCCTATGTTCGTAAATACAACATGGTACAGGAGCTGGTAGACGGAGGTACTTTCCTTCTGAACTGCCCGTGGGATATGGAAGGACTTGAGAAACATCTTCCGGGCCAGGTAAAAGCATTCATCGCTAACCATGGCATCAAATTCTACATCATCGACGGTGTTAAGATCGGTATCGAGACCGGCATGGGCCCGACCCGTATCAATACCATTCTCCAGTCTGCATTCTTCAAACTGGCAGATATCATTCCGGAGGAGCAGGCAATCGAGCTTATGAAGGCTGCAGCAAAAGCAACCTACGGCCGTAAGGGTGATGATGTCGTTCAGAAGAACTGGGCAGCTATCGAAGCCGGTGCAAAACAGGTTGTTGAGGTTCAGGTTCCGGAGAGCTGGAAGAACGCAGCTGACGAAGGACTTGAGATGACTCATGCTGAGAGCGGCAGAAAAGATGCTGTTGATTTCGTAAATACCATTCAGAGTAAAGTATCTGCTCAGGAGGGTAACAGCCTTCCGGTATCCGCATTCAAAGAGTATGTTGACGGTTCCACACCGAGTGGTACTTCCGCATACGAGAAACGTGGTATCGCAGTAAACGTTCCTGTTTGGAATTCCGAGAACTGTATCCAGTGTAACCGTTGTGCTTATGTCTGCCCGCATGCTGCAATCCGTCCGGTAGCTCTTACCGCTGAGGAAGCAGAGAAGGCTCCGGAAGGCATGAAGATGATGCCGATGACCGGTATGGCAGATTACAAATTTGCTATGGTAGTTTCCGCTTACGACTGTACCGGATGTGGTTCCTGTGCAAATGTCTGCCCGGGCAAGAAGGGTGCAAAGGCACTGGCTATGGAAAACATGGAAGCAAACGCAGGCGAGCAGAAATTCTTCGACTATGCAGTAGAGCTTCCGGCAAAAGCAGATGTCGTAGCAAAATACAAAGAGAATACCGTAAAAGGATCTCAGTTCAAACAGCCGCTGCTTGAGTTCTCCGGAGCTTGTGCAGGTTGTGGTGAGACACCGTACGCAAAACTGATCACTCAGCTGTTCGGTGACAGAATGTATATCGCAAACGCAACCGGATGTTCTTCTATCTGGGGCAACTCTTCACCGTCCACACCGTATACCGTAAACGAAAAAGGACAGGGTCCTGCATGGAGCAACTCTCTGTTCGAGGATAACGCAGAGTTCGGTTATGGTATGCTGCTTGCTCAGAAAGCAATCAGAGATGGCCTGAAGACCAAAGTTGAGTCTGTAATGGCTAACGAGAAAGCTTCTGAGGACGTTAAGGCTGCCTGCCAGGAATGGCTGGATACCTTCAGCGTTGGCGCAACCAACGGTGCTGCTACCGATAAACTGGTAGAGGTTCTCTCTGGTGTTGACTGTGATGTTTGCAAAGACATCGTTAAGAATAAAGACTTCCTGGCTAAGAAATCCCAGTGGATCTTCGGTGGTGACGGATGGGCTTACGATATCGGATTTGGTGGTGTTGACCACGTTCTTGCTTCTGGCAAAGACATCAATATCATGGTATTCGATACCGAGGTTTACTCCAATACCGGTGGACAGGCAAGTAAAGCTACCAGAACCGGAGCAATCGCTCAGTTCGCAGCTGGTGGTAAAGAGACCAAGAAGAAAGATATGGCTTCCATCGCTATGTCCTATGGTTATGTATATGTAGCACAGATCTCCATGGGTGCTGATATGGCTCAGACTGTAAAAGCAATCGCAGAGGCAGAGGCTTATCCGGGACCGTCCCTGATCATCGCTTACGCTCCGTGTATCAACCATGGTATCAAGAAGGGTATGGCAAAAGCTCAGACTGAGGAAGAGCTGGCAGTTAAGTGCGGATACTGGCACAACTTCCGCTTCAACCCGGCTGCTGAGAAGAAGTTTACTCTGGATTCCAAGGCTCCGACAGAGAGCTACCAGGATTTCCTGGATGGCGAGGTTCGTTACAACTCTCTGAAACGTGCGAACCCGGAGAAAGCAGCAAGACTGTTCGCTAAATCTGAGGCAGAGGCAAACGAGAGATATGATTATCTGCAGAGACTCGTTACCATGTACGGCGGCGAAGAGAAATAATCGATCCAAACTCAGGTAAGTTCCAGGCTTCCGTTGCGAAGAGCAGCAGACAGTGACGGGAATGTGCCTGTGCAGAAAGAGCGGCAAACGGCTTAACGGTCGTGAGCCGCTCTTTTTTGCCTTTTTGTCCAGAACTCCTATGAAAAATGGTATAAAAACAAAACAAAGCAACAAAAAACAACTTGTAATGTGCCTCCTTTTTGTAGTATAATGAAAACTACAAGAGGGAGGCGATTATAATGCTGGCCATTGAGCGGAAAAATGAGATTTTATCAATTTTACAAAAAGAACAGAGAGTATTGGTGGCAGAGCTGAGTACCCGCTACCATGTGACGGAAGAAACCATCCGCAGAGATTTGGAAAAACTGGAAAAAGAAGGCTTTGTAAAGAAAACCTACGGTGGAGCAGTCTTAAATAAGAACAGCACGATCGACATGCCTCTGAAGATCCGTGAAAAGACAAACCGGAAGGAAAAGCAGAAGATCGCGCAGACAGTCGCTTCTCTGATCGAAGACGGAGAAAGCATTATGCTGGACAGCTCTTCCACATCTCTGATGATTGCCCAGGAACTGAAAAAAAAGAAAAAACTGACGGTGGTCACCAATTCTGTGGAGGTTCTCATCGAGCTTTCCGGTTGCGAAGGGATCAAGGTAATATCAACCGGAGGAACCCTGAGGGATTCTTCTCTGTCATTGGTGGGTAAGATGGCGCAGGATGTGCTGAAGAAATATTATGTGGATAAAACCATCCTCTCCTGTAAAGGGATCGATCTCGTCAAAGGTGTGACCGATTCTCATGAGATGGAGGCGGATGTGAAAAACTGCATGCACAATTGTGCCAGAACGACGATCCTGGCGGCGGATAGCAGCAAACTGGAGCACGTCTTTTTTGTGAAGGTGATGGATCTGGCAGACGGGGATATTCTGGTTCTGGATAAAGCCCCGAAAAAGGAGTGGGTGGATTTTCTGACAAAGAAAGGGATCCGCCTGGTTACAGGAACCGAAGAAAACAGGAAATAAGGAGAGGTAAACAAAATGGGTGAGACAATTTACAATCTGGCCTTTGACTTTGGAGCGTCAAGCGGCCGTATGATCCTGAGCAAATATGCAGATGGAAAAATCGAACTGGAGGAGCTGCATCGTTTTTCGAATGATCCGGTGCGCGTCGGCAAGAACTTTTACTGGGATACCTTCCGCCTGTATCACGAACTGAAACAGGGACTGAAAAAAGCGGCAGCCAAAAAGCTTCCGATCAAGAGTCTGGCTATCGATACCTGGGGAGTGGATTACGCACTGCTGGACAAAGACGGAAACATCATCGGAAATCCGATCAACTACCGTGACGACCGTACCATTGGCACGATCGATGAGGTGGGCAGGATCGTTCCGCTGAAAGAGATCTATGCGTCTACCGGTATCCAGTTTATGAACTTTAACACGCTGTTCCAGTTGTATGCGGATACAAAAATGCGTCCGGAGATCTATGAGAAGGCAGACCGTCTGCTCTTTATGCCGGAGCTTTTCGGCTATCTTCTGACCGGAAAGAAATACAATGAGTACACCATGGCAAGTACCGGTGAACTTTTAAATGCAAAGACCCGTGACTGGGATTTTGATCTCATCAAAAAAGCAGGTCTCCGCACCGATATTTTTGGTGAGCTGGTACAGCCGGCGACCGTGATCGGCGATCTGCTTCCGGAAGTGACGGAAGAAACCGGACTTTCCGGTGTGAAGGTTATCGCAGTCGGAAGCCATGATACCGCTTCCGCAGTGGCTGGTGCACCTCTTTCGGATAAAGATGCGGTATTCTTAAGCTGTGGTACCTGGTCTCTGATGGGAATGGAATTGGATGATCCGATCCTTACCGATGAGTCCTTCAAATACAACTACACCAATGAGGGTGGAGTCGAAGGAAAGATCCGTTACCTGAAAAATATCAATGGTCTCTGGATCATGCAGAATCTCCGGAAAAACTGGTGCGAATTCGAGGAAGAGGTTTCCTTCCCGGATATCATCAAAGCTTCCAGAGAGGCAGAGAGAAAAGATTTTGCCATCGACCCGAACGATCCGAGATTTACCGCTCCTTACAATATGATGAAAGAAGTCATCGCATACTGTGAAGAACACGGACAGGGAACTCCGAATGGTCTTGGAGAGATCGCTATGGCGATTTACAACGGACTGACCCAGGAGTATGGTAAAGTGGTAAGAGAACTGGAGCATCTGACTGGAAAGACCGTTCCCTGCATCAACATGGTAGGCGGCGGTATCCAGGACAAACTGCTCTGCGAACTGACTGCAAAGAATACCGGAAAGAAGGTTGTTGCAGGTCCTATCGAGGGTTCTGTCCTCGGAAACATCACCATGCAGCTGAAAGCTCTGGGCGTGATCAAAGACAGAGAGGAAGGCAGAACGATTATCCGCAATTCCTTCCCTCAGGAAATCCATATTTGATGCCAGGGTCAAAAGTTCAAAAAGCCGTTCATGCTTGCATGATAAGGCTTTTGAACTTGGGACCCGCCAAACATGAGAAAGTAGCGATTTACGCAGTAAATCTGCGGATTTCGAATGTTTGTAAAATTGCGGGAGCTGCTTTGCAGCGGAGCAATTTGTAGGCATTAATGATTTTTCTGGTGTAACGGATTCTTCACAAAGGAGACGGATCTATGAATATCAATACCAAAAACGGAGACGGCGGCATGACCAGTCTGGTCCATGGCCCCAGTATCCCCAAATCAGACGACCGGATCGAACTTCTCGGGACTTTGGATGAACTGATGAGTCACCTTGGACTGGTCAAGGCGAAATGGAATTCCGAACAGGAAAAAAATATGCTGGAGAGCGTTCAGAAAGCTCTCCGGCTGATCATGGACCTTACGGAAGACCCGCACAACCGGAAAAACCGTCTGGAAGAGGGAGCCGTGGAAAAACTGGAGGCAGAGATCGGGCGCTTAAAGGAAACACTTCCCGTCCGGGAAGGATCGGTGCTTCCGGGAGCAAACAGCCTGTCTGCTGAAGTGGATGTAGCCAGATCCGTTGCCAGGAGGGCGGAGAGACGTCTTTCCACTGTCAGCATCAAGTTTGGTTCGGATGCGGTGGCTAGGAAATATATGAACCGGCTGGGGGATTACCTTTATGTTCTGGCGAGAGCAGCCGAAGCTGAAACAGAAGAAAAAGAACAGCCGGTACGGGAAACCCAGAAGGAGACCGTGATGACAGAGAAAAACAATGCTTTGATCGAAGAAATCCTGCGAAGAGTCAACGACAACCGGAAGATCCACCTGGAAGCAGCCAAGAAGCTGACCGAGAAGATCGAAGAAGAGGCCAGACGACGGGGGAAACAGGCAGTGATCGCTGTCTGCGGACCGGAAGGAAATCCGATCTCCGTGCATGTTATGGATGGTGCTTTTCTCGTAAGCTTTGATGTGGCCATGAAAAAAGCCTACACGGCTGTGGCGGTGAAAATGTCCACGAAAGAACTCAGTGTACTTGCCCAGCCCGGCGGTACCTTTTACGGGGTGGACAAGATGGACGGCGGAAAGATCGTCATTTTCGGCGGCGGTGTCCCACTGAAAATCGATGGACGGATCATTGGGGGTCTGGGTATCAGCGGAGGAACAGGAGAAGAAGATCATTCTCTGGCCGAATACGGACTGTCCGTCCTTCCGGAAATCTTATAAAAAATGTAAAACCTTCGGGGAATTTTGATAAAAGTGCTTCCCGGAGGTTTTTCTTTGCACTTTTTTGGAAAGTCTGATATACTGACAACGATAGTGGGCTTTTTGCCCGGAAAGATCATTATGAAAGAAACATACAGCGGAGGTATCAGTATGTTAAATTATCCAGACACATATGAGCTGGTATTACAGGAAGAGCTGCCGGATATCCATTCCACCGGCTGTCTTTTCCACCATAAAAAATCAGGAGCCCGTGTGGCTGTGGTTCTGAATGATGACGAGAACAAAGTGTTCCACATCGCATTCCGTACGACTCCTGTAAACAGCAAGGGAACGCCCCATATCATGGAGCACAGCGTTCTCTGCGGAAGCCGCAAATATCCGTCCAAGGATCCTTTTGTAGAGCTGGTAAAAGGTTCCCTGAACACGTTTTTGAATGCCATGACGTATTCTGATAAGACCATGTATCCCATTGCCAGCTGCAATGATCAGGATTTCAAGAATCTGATGGATGTTTATCTGGATGCGGTCTTTTATCCGAATATTTACAAACGGGAAGAGATCTTCCTTCAGGAGGGCTGGCATTACGAGCTGAAGAGTCCGGAAGAGGAGCTGATCTACAATGGTGTTGTATACAATGAGATGAAAGGTGCGTTTTCTTCTCCGGAGGATATCTTGGAGCGGAAGATCCTCAATTCTCTTTTCCCGGATTCCACCTATGGTGTCGAGTCCGGCGGAGATCCCTCCTGCATTCCGGAACTCTCCTATGAAGAATTCCTGGATTTCCACAGAACCTATTATCATCCGTCGAACAGCTATATCTACATCTACGGAAATGTAGATATGCAGGAGCGTCTGGAATATCTGGACCGGGAATATCTTTCTGCCTTTGATGCCATTAAAGTACCTTCTGAGATCGTCCTTCCGGAAAAATTCGAAAAGATGCATACGGAGCTTGGAAAGTATTCCATTTCCACGGCAGATTCAGAGGAAGACAATACGTATCTCTCCTTCAATGCGGCGATCGGAAGCAGCCTGGATGTCAGACAGGCCAATGCCTATGCAGTGATCGAATATGTACTTCTTTCTGCTCCGGGAGCCCCGTTAAAGCAGGCTCTTCTGGATGCCGGCATTGGAAAAGACATCAGCGGTTCCTATGACAGCGGCACTCTGCAGCCGGTGTTCAGCATTACATCGAAATATGCCAATGCGAAAGAGAAAGACCGCTTCGTACAGGTGATCCGGACAGAACTGGAGCGGATCGTGGAAGAAGGCCTGGACCGGAAATCTCTGATGGCGGGCATCAATTCCTCCGAATTCCGTTTCCGGGAAGCAGATTTCGGTACCTTCCCCAAGGGACTCATGTACGGGATCGATATGATGGACACCTGGCTCTATGATGACCATTGTCCCTTTGATTATCTGAAACAGCTGGCTGTTTTTGATTATCTGAAACAGCAGGTGGGCACCGGTTATTATGAGGAGCTGATCCGAACCGGCCTTCTGAACAATCCGCACACCTCCCTGGTAGTCATTGAGCCGGAAAAAGGCCTGAATGACCGGATGGAAGAGGAGCTGGCGAAAAAGCTTGCCGCCTATAAGGAGAGCCTTACCGCAGAAGAAAAACAGGCTCTGGTGGAAAAAACAGAGAATCTTCATTCTTTCCAGGAGACACCATCCACCAAAGAAGAGCTGGAAACCATTCCCATGCTGAAACGGGAAGATATCGGAAAAGAAGCACATACCTTCAGCAACCTGGAGGAGCAGGCGGAAGGGACAACCTTTGTCCGTCACGACTATGTGACCAACGGTGTCTGCTATCTGGATCTTCTCTTTGATATGAAATACGTTCCTGCAGAATCCATTCCCTATGCAGGCCTCCTGAAATCTGTACTGGGCTTTATCGATACGGAAAATTATAAATATGGAGAATTGTTCAGCGAGATCAACATCGAGACCGGCGGCATCTATGCCAATGCGCAGGTGATCCAGGATCACAAAAACGAGGATACCTACCGCACACTGTTCGGCATCCGCACCAAGGCACTGGCGGAGAAAATGCCCTTTGCCTTTTCTATGATCGAGGAGATCCTGCTCCGGAGCCGTCTGGAGGACACACACCGTCTCTATGAGATCGTCAGCGAGCAGAAATCGACACTCCAGGAGCGTCTGAGTGCTGCCGGACATCAGACCGCCGTAGGCAGAGCGCTTGCCTATACTTCAGAAGCCTATGGCTACAGCGATGCTTTGAGCGGTATCGGTTACTATAAATTCATCGAAGATCTGGAAGCTCATTTTGAAGAGCGAAAAGAAGAACTGGTGAAAAAACTGAAATCCCTCATGGGACTGCTTTTCCGTCAGGATACCATGCTGGTGAGTGTGACAAGCGAGGAAGAAGCTTACACCTCTGTGAAAAATCTTGCACTGGAGCTGAAAAAGAAGCTGGAAACAAAGGAAACGGAGCTTCCGCCTCTTCATATGGCTCTGGGTCAGAAAAATGAAGGCTTCCTGACAGCCGGTCAGGTGCAGTTTGTGGCGAGAACCGGAAATTACCGGAAAGCAGGTCTTCCCTATACAGGAGTGCTGCGGATCCTGAAGGTAGCGTTAAGCTATGATTATCTCTGGATCAATATCCGGGTCAAAGGAGGCGCTTACGGCTGCATGAGCGGTTTTGGCGTGATGGGAGCTTCCTACTTTACCTCTTACCGCGATCCGAATCTCGGAGCGACCAACAAGGTTTATGAAGGCGTTACCGATTATGTGAAAAACTTCCATGTGGATGAAAGAGACATGACCAAATACGTCATCGGAACCATCAGTGAGATCGATACCCCGCTGACTGCGAGAAGCAAAGGCTTACGTTCCATGACGGCCTGGCTGTCTCATACCACCCAGGAAGAGGTACAGAAAGAAAGAGATGAGATCCTTTCCGCAACAGAAAAAGACATTCAGAAGCTGGCTCCCTATATGGAAGCGATCTTAAAGACAGGAAGCCTCTGCGCACTGGGTGGAGAAGAACGAATAAAGAAAGAAAAAGAGCTGTTCGGGGAGATCAAACCCCTGATCGGCAGTGAGGGATGCTGATGGAAAAACAAGTAAAATCCGGTTTTGTGACTCTGATTGGACGGCCGAATGTCGGAAAATCCACGCTGATGAACCACCTCATCGGCCAGAAGATCGCCATAACCTCCAATAAACCGCAGACGACCAGAAACAGGATCCAGACCGTCTATACAGGAGAACGGGGCCAGATCGTATTTCTGGATACACCGGGAATCCACAAGGCAAAGAACAAGCTGGGCGAATATATGGTCCAGGTGGCAGAACGTACGTTAAACGAGGTAGATGTCGTCCTCTGGCTGGTAGAGCCCTCGCACTTTATCGGAGCCGGGGAACGTCACATTGCAGAGCGTATGAAAAACAGCAAAACACCGGTGATCCTGGTCATCAACAAGATCGATACGGTGAAAAAAGAAGAGGTGCCGGGCTTCATTGAGGAATACCGGAAGATTTGTGATTTTGCGGATATCGTACCGGTCTCCGCACTTCGTTCCCGCAATCTGGACACCCTTCTGGACTGTATTTTCAAGTACCTTCCATATGGTCCCTGCTTTTATGATGAAGATACCATCACCGATCAGCCTCAGCGTCAGATCGTTGCTGAGATGATCCGGGAAAAAGCACTGCGCTGTCTGGATGAAGAGATCCCCCATGGTATTGCGGTGGCGATCGATCAGATGAAGGAGCGGGAAGGAGCCAATGGTCCTGTTATGGATATCGATGCAACGATCATCTGTGAACGGGATTCCCACAAAGGCATCATCATCGGAAAAGGTGGTCAGATGCTGAAAAAGATCGGCAGCCAGGCCAGGCATGACATCGAAGATATGCTGGAGATGAAGGTAAACCTGAAAGTCTGGGTGAAGGTGAAAAAAGACTGGCGTGACAGTGATTTCCTGATGAAAAACTTTGGGTATAACAAGAAGGATCTGCAATGAGTGATCTCTTAAAGCTCACCGGCATCGTGCTGCTGGCAGCCCCGGCGGGTGAATATGATAAACGGGTGGTGATCCTTACCAGAGAATACGGAAAGATCACTGCCTTTGCCAAGGGGGTACGGCGGCAGAACAGTCCGCTTCTGGCAGCGGCCAGCCCCTTTGCTTTCGGGGAGTTTTCCTGCTATGAAGGACGCGGGACCTACCGGCTGGTACAGGCAGAGATCCGGCAATATTTCCGTGAGATCACGGAAGACTACGAATCTGCGATGTACGGCTTTTATTTTCTGGAACTGGCATCTTATTACAGTCGGGAGGGGGAAGGAGAGCCGGAGCTTTTAAAGCTTCTTTACGCGGCTCTTCGGGCCATGATCCGCAGGCAGCAGCCGAGAAAGCTGGTACGCTACGTTTATGAACTCCGTGTTCTCGTGCTGAACGGGGAGTATCCGGAACCCTTTCACTGTGCTTCCTGCGGCACTACAGAGCATCTGAACCGTTTTTCACTGGGAAGGAACGGATTTCTCTGTGAAAACTGTGCACCGGGGGAAGGCAGGAAGGTGGAGACCTCCACGGTCTATGCGATGCAGTATATCGTCAGCGCACCATGGAACCGCCTCTTTGCCTTTACCGTTTCAGAAGAAGTGCTGGAAGAGATCCAGTGGATCATGGACCGCTTCCGAAAAAAATGGGTGGATCATACCTTCCATTCTCTGGAGATGCTGATCTGATTCCCCAATGCCTGCTTTACAAGCAGAAAATTCCGTGGTAAAATATAACGCTATAGCAATTCAGTGAAACCATGCGGTCAGGAATGAAAAGCAGTATTTTGCAGAATTGCTGTCATTAAGAGTTAAAATAGTTTGCCAGAAGGGTTGAAAGGCGGAAGCCGTATTTGCCCCTGGGCAGATGTAGGAGGTTCCCATGAAAAAAGGAAAAATTCTGGGACTGGCAGTACTCATAATGGGGCTGCTCT
>CAKRQP010000033.1:0-19264 GCA_934393555.1 uncultured Lachnospiraceae bacterium | reverse complement strand
GTCCGTGCCAGGCTCTCTTCTGCCCGCCATCATTTAAAGAAAGAATTGGAGGATTAAACCATTATGGATAAACAGGAGCTTATCGTCAATTGTTCTATCTGCGATGCCAGAAACGTAACCGAAGAAACACTTGCATCTTATCAGTCTCTCTCCATAAACACAGGAGTCCTTTTAAGCAGTGACAGAAGCCGTCAGCTTTTTGCCCGTTATCCGATCACTTTAAATTCCGCTACTGTTATTGACTGGAAAAGGGTGGAAGATCCTGTCATTTCCACCTACAATGGAACTTATGAACTAAAGGCGGACAATCAGCCGGCTCAGCCCACGATCCTTATCGTAAACGGGAAACTGACCATTCATCCGCTGGCTGCTTCTGTTCTTGCCTCTTATGTCAAGATCATCGTAAATGGTGCCGTTTACTGTCCGGAAAGCCTTTCTTCTTCTCTTGGAAATGCGGAAATCAATGGCAGACTGATTTCTTATCCGGATTCTTCTGTTCTGACAAAGTCAGTATTTTTTCCCAATCGCTATTTTCACCGGACTGCCCGAAAGGAAACTCTTTATTTTACCCCAAAGCTTCTGGTTCTTCTGGATCCACAACTGGAACTTTCTGCACTTTTGGAAAAACAGGTCCGTTTTTCCTGTCAGAGGGTGCTTCTCCATGACAAGGATCTGGAACTTGTTCTGGAACTCCTGGAGAACAAAGACACGGCAGATCTTGTGATCCTGCCTGATAACAGCACCTATGTGGAAGAAGACGCAGTACTGGATGAGGCTTTTTTCAAGAAATACGGTCCTTCTTTTTATGTAAACGGAAATCTGACTCTGAACCGCGATTCCACGCCTCTGATCTCCAGACTGATAAATCCATACATCGATGGAACTGTTGCTCTGTCCGCCGAGCAAAAAGATGCTTTTCTTGCTACCGGGCCCGTTTACAAAAATCTGAAGATCCTGCGCGGTCAGATTTTTAAAGACCGCCTTTCTGTCACGATTGACCGAAGTCTTCTCTCACACTCTGCAGACGGTATTTCCTGTACAGACTGTGTAAAGGTTAAAATCGATCCCGACCTTACACCGGAAGAGATTCTGAATCATCTCCATTTTTCCGACTGCGTAAACATCAGTTGTACAGAAGAGCAGAAAAGTGCAGTGATCTCTGTTGCAAAAGACTGTGTTTCCATCGGCTCACCTCTGGCTTCACGGACCGGTTCCATACTCGGAAACCTCTTCGGAAAAAACAAGGAGCCGGAAGAAAGCAGCCCCCAGCCCCCATGCATCATCAACACTACCACCTATGTTCTCTGATCCCATGTGATCCCCCTTCCCCGCTCTTAAAACGTGGGAAGGGGGATTCTGCGTTCAGAAAATTTGTGTGGTATTTTCTGGACATCGGCATAAAATGACATTATACTGAAGGTATTGGAATTTTCTGTCGGAGCAGAAACACTCCGTCATTCCACATTCATCCAAAGGGGGCTATAAATTATGAATCCATCCGATTACGAGCGCAGGGCCGCACGCCGCCGTGCACTCCAGAAAAAAAGACGCCGTCAGGTAATGATGATGAAGGGCATCATTCTGGCCATTTTATTAGTGATCCTGGCATTTTCCTGCACAGCTGCCTGGCGTATCCTCGCACCGTCCGGTAATGCCGGCAAAAACCCAAAAAACAAGGATCTGACTGCCAGTGCAGACACAGAGGCTCCGGAAAAAAGTTCCTCTGTGGAGACGGAAACGGAATCCGAGACTTCAGCAGATGCTTCGGAGGAACTTCTGAAACAGGCCCGGCTTATGGCTGCCGGTTACGATTACGACGGAGCCATTGCACTTTTGAAAAATACAGCATCCTATGAGTCCAATGCTGAGATCATGACTGCGATCCAGGAATTTGAGACCACTAAAGCTTCCTGTGTCGCTGTGGATGTGACAACCGTTCCTCACATCTTCTACCATTCTCTCCTCAATGACACGACCAGAGCTTTTGATGTTTCCGTTCTCGGTCAGAGTCAGGTAGACGGTATGAACGCCTGGATGACCACCGTAGAAGAATTTGACAAGATCACACAGGCGATGTATGACAACGGTTATGTCTTCGTCCGGCTTCGTGATCTGGTAACGGAAACCACAGATGAAAACGGCAATGTCACCTTTTCCCCCAATCAGAATCTGATGCTTCCTCCGGACAAAAAGGCTGTCGTACTTTCCGTTGATGATCTGAGCTATTATCATTCCTATCAGAAAGCCGGTTATCCGGACAAACTGATCCTGGATGAAAACGGCGATGTGAAATGTCATTATGTCACGGCTGACGGCACCGAGGAAGTCGGTGATTTCGATGTAGTTCCCCGGCTTAATACGTTTCTGAAGGAACATCCGGACGGTGCTTACAAGGGAGCCCGGGGGCTGATCGCTCTTACCGGATATAACGGTGTCTTCGGTTACCGGACAGACTCTGATTATGAAACAAAAGCCAATCTCCAGGAAGACCAGGCCAAATGGCTGGAAGAACATCCTGATTTTAACCGTCAGACGGAAATCCAGGAGGCAACCGTGATCGCTGATGCCTTAAAGGAAGAAGGCTGGGAGTTTGCAAGCCATACCTGGGGGCACTTAAGTGTTACGGATAAGAGTGTAGAAGGCCTGAAAACTGACAACGAAAAATGGGTTGCCAATGTGCAGAACATCGTCGGTTCCGTCGATACCATTATTTTTGCCCATGGAAACGATATCGGCGACTGGCACGACTACAGCGACAGCAACGAAAAATATCAGTATTTCAAGAGTGCCGGTTACAACTTCTTCTGCAACGTAGACGGTTCCCAGCCTTACTGGGTACAGATCCGCGAACATTATGTCCGTCAGGGCCGCATTGACCTGGACGGTTACATGCTTTACAAGGCAAGTACCGGTCAGACCACCGTTCTGGACAACATGTTCAAGGCTTCCGAAGTCTTTGACCAGCGCCGTCCGACTCCGGTTGTCGCCCACGGACAATCCTGATCCGCAAAGCAAGCATAAGAGCTCAGGAACGCCAAAAGCGTTCTCTGAGCTCTTTTTCTCCTCTTCTGAGGTAAGCATTCAATTCTTCAGATTCCCCGAAAATATCCTGAAACGTCCGGTATTCATCCTCCAGCCCTTTTCCGTGCGGCACCATGTAGGCTCCTGCATCACTTCCAAGTGCCAGTATCACTCCTTTTTCTTTTCCAAACCTGATATTCCTGCAGTCTGTCTCATAAATTTTCCGGACGATCTCATCCGGAAACCGTCCGCAGCCGATCAGGTTCCTTACCGTTACTACCGTAGGCACCCAGATCGTATGTGCCTCCGCCATGGCTTCGATGGCCTCTTCACCCACATAGCGGCCGTGTTCTATGCTGTCTGCTCCACACTCTGCCGCATTCCGGACAGTTTCTGCTCCATTGGCATGGACCATGACCGCCATACCTTCTTCATGGGCGAACTGAAACAGTTCTTTCATCTCGTCTCTGGAAAGAGGCGTGGACGTGATCACTCCGTATTTTGAAAAATCCACCAGGCCGGAGACCATGAGTTTGATGAAATCGGCTCCCTGTCTCTTTGCTTCCCGCACCAGATTCTCATATTCTTTCACGGTATCAAAGCCTTTTCCCACAATGGAACCATAGTGTCCGTTTTTGTGGATGGCAAAAACCGGTGTCCGGTAATCGATGCCGTATTCTGCCGCTATATTTTTCACAAAAGAAGAAACGCCCAGATCATCTCCTCCGTCTCTGATAAATGTAATCCCTCTTTTCCGGTATTCTTCCAGATAGCACCGGAGAATATCTTCGCGTATATGGCCTTTATGCGTTTCTACTGCTTTCCGGTAATCATACCCGTTCATAAAAAGATGCGCATGCCCTTCTCCAAACATCTTCTTTCCTTCTTTCGCTTTTCTTATCCTTTTCTGCAGATGTTTTCACCAAAGAAACAGGCAGCACAAAGTCTGCCTGTTTCAAAATAATACTTACATTGATTTCCGCTCTGCGATCTCTGCCATTTTAGCTTCATTCAGACGGGTGTCTCCATGAACACGGCTGTAGGAAAGATAGCCGTTCATCCGGTCGATCTTCGTCAGGTTTCTTGAGCCGCAGACCGGACATACATCCATCTCCAGCTCCTGATGGCCACAGTCATCACAATATGCCAGGGATAGGTTGACACCCTCGTAATACCCGAGATACATGGCTCTGCGGATCAGACTTTTGATGGCTTCAATGTTATAATCGATCGGATAACGGACGTACTGGATCTTTCCTCCATTGCAAAGCTCCCAGAAACGTCCCTCCAGATCCTGTTTTTCAATGGGTGTCAGATCCTCCGTCACATGACAGTGAAAACTGTTGCTCACATAGGGACGGTCGGAAACGTTCTCCACGATACCGTACATTTTACGGAACTGCTCTACCTGAAGGCCGCACAGGCTCTCAGCCGGTGTTCCGTAGATGGCATAAAGCCAGCCGTCTGCTTCCTTGAATTCATTGACTTTTTTGTTGATATATTCCAGTACTTCCAGTGCAAACGCACCGTCCTCGGCGATCGATCTGCCATTATAGAGCTCCTGCAGCTCATTTAAGGCTGTGATGCCAAAGGAAGCAGTCATAGGCTTCAGCAGGGGTTTGATCCGATCTCCGGGTTTTAAATGCCCGCCGTAGAAGCCTCCCTCACAGTAAGCCAGCGGATTGGTGGACGCTTTCATATTTCCAAGATAATCATAGGTCCTCTTATGGAGATTCCGGATCATTTCCAGATAATAGTCCAGCACCTCGTAGAAATCCCTGCTTTCGGAACGGGATTTTGCGAGGATCATGGGAAGATGAAGGCTCACTGCACCGATGTTGAAACGTCCCACAAATACAGGCTTGTCCTCGTCGTCTGCCGGATGCATGCCTCCCCGCTCATACCAGGGGCTTAGAAATGCACGGCAGCCCATGGGGCTGATGACCTTTTTGTATCTTTTATACATGCTGGAAATATAACCTTTTCCGCTCATGGACAGCCAGTCCGGATACATGGTCTTGGAAGAACAGGCCACACCGGCTTCAAAAACATCCTCACAGCATTTTCCGGGTCCATGGATATTTTCATCATACAGGAAAACGATCTTCGGGAAGAGTACGGGCTTCTTGTTTCCGGGTTTTCCCTGGCCTCCCATGTGCACATTCAAGAGTGTGACGGAAGCCATTTTCTCAAAACGCTCCGTACCAAGACCGATGGTCACCGTGACAAAAGGATAGTCTCCTCTGGAAGAACCAACGGTGTTGAGCTTGTACTCGATCCCCTGCCAGCCCTGGTCAAAGTCTCTTTTCACCTTATCCATGGCATACTGTTCTGCCTTTTCCTCTGTTCCCTGCCAGGACGGATCTGCGTATTTCAGGAACTCTTCCTTATATTTCTGATAGCTTTTCTCTGCATAAGGAGCCAGAACCTTATCCGCCTCCGGCACGGTAAAGCCTCCATACTGCTGCGCTGCCGTACTTAGAATGATATCTCCCATCACATCAAAGGCCGTGTCCAGCGTCTTGGGCTCATTATACCAGACATTTCCCATCTCGAAGCCGCCGCTTAACACATTTCCGATGTCAAACAGACAGCAGTTCATGGTATCCAGCCGCGCAGACTGGTCATGGATATAAATATAACCATCCTTACATGCCTGAAGCTCATCTCGGTTCATGAAAAATTTACGGTAAAGCTCCTTGTTCAGCTCATTGAAGATCAGACTTCTCTTGGTCGCCACCAGGGCACTGTCCGTATTTGCATTGCTTTTGTCACCAATGTAGCGGATCGACTGGCTCTTTGTGTAAACCTCATCCATCATATGGATAAAGTCCTGCTTATAGTTCCGGTAATCCCGATAGCTCTTGGCCACGGAAGGATTTACCTGATCAAGCGCACCCTCCACGATATTGTGCATCTCCGGGATCGTGATGCCGTCCTCACTTCTCTCCTTTGCCTTCTCCTTGGCATACTCACAGATAAAAGATATCTCCTTCTCTGTAAAACGGTACATGATACGGCTGGCAGACTTATTCACAGCGGCAATGATCTTGTCCACATTAAATTCTTCTTTTGTGCCGTCTTTCTTGATAACGTACATGGCAATCTCCTTCAATTCTACTATATCTTGTGTATTTCAAGTGTGTTTTGCACTAATTCTTGAACAGTCTTCTATATCATATAACAAAAACCCTCTATCGTAAAGAGGGTTTTTTTAAAAAAACATCCCGACGATTTTGAAATTTCCGGTTTACACCTTTTTCCTGGTATGCTAACATGTACTGTAGCGGTTCAGAACGTCAGCGAACGCAAGTATGCTGCCGTCTCTACCTTTGAAAAAGAAAACAAAGGAGGGATTTTATGAGCAAATCCATTTATCCTGAAAACTACCATTCCGATCTGAATCTTCACGATACCCAGGTTGCCATCAAAACCGTAAAAGATTTTTTCCAGCGTGCACTCACCGAACGGCTGAACCTCTTACGTGTGACGGCTCCCCTTTTTGTTGAGCCTTCTTCCGGTCTGAACGATAACCTGAACGGCGTAGAACGTCCGGTAAGCTTTGATATCCGGGGCATGAAAGGCTCCAATGCCGAGATCGTTCATTCTCTTGCCAAATGGAAACGTTATGCGCTGAAAAAATACGGTTTTTCTTATGGAGAAGGTCTTTACACCGACATGAACGCCATCCGCAGGGATGAAGAGACCGATAATATCCATTCCATTTATGTAGACCAGTGGGACTGGGAGAAAATCATCACCAGAGAAGACCGTACGGTGGATACCTTAAAGCAGGTGGTACAGGAAGTCTATCAGGCCCTGAAAAAAACCGAGAAATATATGGCTATCGAATATGATTACATCGAAGAGATCCTGCCGAAAAATATCTTCTTCATCACCTCCCAGGAGCTGGAAGACAGGTACCCGGACTGCACGCCCAAGGAACGTGAATATAAGATTGCCAAATTAAAAGGGGCCGTCTTCATCATGCAGATCGGCGGAAAGCTGAAATCCGGTCTTCCCCATGACGGCCGTGCACCGGACTATGATGACTGGTCCTTAAACGGTGACATCATCGTTTACTATCCCGTTCTCGATATCGCTCTGGAGCTTTCCTCCATGGGTATCCGTGTGGATGAAGATTCCCTGAAAAAACAGCTGGAGCTTGCCGGCTGTCCGGAACGGGCAGAGCTTCCTTTCCAGAAGGCCATTCTGAACAAAGAACTGCCCTACACGATCGGCGGAGGAATCGGTCAGTCCCGTATCTGTATGTTCTACCTCAGAAAAGCCCATATCGGCGAGGTACAGGCATCTCTCTGGCCCGAAGAAGAGGTCAAAGCTGCCGCTGAACACGGCATCGAGCTTCTGTAAAACAAAAAGGCTGCGGTCTGTCAGTTTCCTGACACCGCAGCTTTCTTATTTTTTTGTGGCAGGCAGAACGCCTATCAGAGCTTTTTCATCCAGGTCTTGGCATGCTCGATCCAGGTCGCACATTCAGGCTGGATCCCAAAACCATCCCCTGCAGCAGTCAGCTCATTTGCCAGACCCAGTCCGTGGGGACCATGAGGATAAATGTGCATTTCCACAGAAATCCCCTGATCATGAAGTGCCTGATAGAACAGCAGGGAATTCTCTACCGGTACACAGTCATCTTCTGTCGTATGCCACAGAAACGCAGGCGGTGTGTCCGCATCTACCTGATTTTCCAGTGACATTTCCCCGATCAGTTCTTCATAACGATCACCAAGAAGATTTTCAAAAGAACCTCTGTGGGCTTTTGGCCCGGAAGTGATGACCGGATAACTCAGCATCATACCGTTTGGCTTTAACAGTTCCGGAGTGGTATGAAGCATCTCTGCCAAAAAGGTCTTTTTCTTCCAGAAAACACCATAGGAGGCTGCCAGATGTCCGCCTGCGGAAGCGCCCTGTACCACGATCCTGTCCGCATCAATATGGAATTCCTCCGCATGCTCTCTTAAATATTTAAAACCGGCTGCCACCTGAAGAAGTGCCGTCGGATAACGGGCCGGAGCCACACTGTAACGAAGGACTGCCGCATGGAAACCGGCTGCCAGAAACTGCAGGGCAACCGCTTCTGCCTCACGGTCAGAGGTCATGGCATACGCACCGCCGGGACAGATAAAGATCAACGGTCTTTTGTCAATAGCGATCTCCGGGGATTTTTCCTGCAGATAGAGATACAGCTTTGCAGGCTCTTCATACGTTTCTGCTTTGATATCCATTACCTGATAATTCATGATTTCTTTCTCCTTTTCTTATGCGATTCCTTCCGGAAGACGGATCTCTCCGTCAAAAACAGTGGTTGCCGGTCCTGTCATATAAACCAGATTTTCCTTTCTGTCCCAGAAGATCTTCAGATCTCCACCCAGAAGCTTTACCGTCACTTCCTCTTCCGTAAAGCCATTTAAAATGCAGGCCACTGCCACAGCGCAGGCTCCCGTTCCGCAGGCCATGGTTTCTCCGGAACCTCTCTCCCAGACACGCATTTCCACTGTTTTCCGGTCCAGTACATGAACAAATTCCGTATTGACCCGATCCGGAAAGCACTTATGATGTTCAAAAGAAGGTCCGATCTTTGCAAGCTCCAGTTCTTTCGGAGAATGATCCAGAAAAACCACCGCATGAGGGTTTCCCATGGAAACACCGGTTATGCGGTATTCTTTTCCATCCACCTCGATCGGCTCATCGATCACTTTTTCTTTCTCAGAAAGGATCGGGATCTCTTTTGCATGCAAGATCGGTTCTCCCATATTGACCCGCACTTCCGATACTTTTCCGTCTTTCAGTGTCAGATGAAGGTATTTCATGCCGGCCTTTGTTTCCACTGCAATATCCGTTTTGTCCACAATCCCATAATCGTAGGCATATTTTGCCACACAACGGATACCATTTCCGCACATGGCTCCCTGAGAACCGTCCAGATTGTACATATCCATGGTGCAGTCTCCTTTTTCAGAAGGGCGGATCAGGATCAGACCGTCGGAACCGATCCCGAAATGCCGGTCACTGACAAATCTGGCCACAGCCGCCGGATTTTTCACCTCTTCTTTAAAACAGTTGACATAAACATAATCGTTGCCGATCCCATGCATTTTTGTAAATTTCATCTTCTGCCTCCTACATCTGCCGTGGTACGATATCACGATACCGGCCGTTATTCTGCTCTCTTATTTTACCACGACTGTTTTTATTTGGGAATCCTGATTTGACATTTATGTCTTCTCTGTTATACTGGAACTACTTGAAAAACCGGATTTCAGGAAACAACATCTGACAATGAGGAAATTTATGACAACAACTGACAAAAAAAAGAAGAAAAAACAACACACAAACCGAAAGAGGCGCACGCTTACACAGGCGGAGCGGAAACGACAGCTTCATTTCCGTATTGGTCTTTCCGCTGCCGGAATTCTGATCGTATTTCTCCTGTTTTTCGCGCCTTTTGGCCCTCATCTGCTCTCCGGCTCCGGAAAAGGCAGGGCGGTAGATCTCTCGGATTCTGTCCTGCAGTATCAGGAGCAGGTCCTTCAATACTGTGACGAATATTCCATTCCTGCTTTTTCCCAGATCATCCTGGCCATCATGCAGCAGGAAAGTGCAGGTTCCGTACCTGACGTCATGCAGGCCTCGGAAAGCCCCTTCAACACCTGGTATGCCAATACCCCAAACAGCATCCCGGATCCGGATTATTCCATCCGTGTAGGAGTGGAAACCTTCGCTTATTGCCTGGAGGAAGCCGGCTGTACAGCCCCCAATCAGAAAGAACGGCTCAAGCTGGCCCTTCAGACTTATAATTACGGCAATTCTTATGCCTCCTGGGCACTCACTAATTACGGCGGCTATTCTCCGGACAACGCCCTGGAATTTTCCGAAAACATGAAGATCAGACTGGGATGGAATCAATACGGCGATCCGGAATACGTTTCCCATGTGCTCCGCTATTACCGCTCCTGAAGATCACACGGTCCGGAGTTCTCTCCCGGTGTCATCGCAAATATAACTGGATTTTTTTTCATTTATCCACTACAATACAGGGTAGAAGCAAAAATCTTTTACGCCGACAGTGATTTTTGTCCTGCTTTCCTGCAAAGCAACTCGCAAACTTTCGCCACTTATCATTCAGAAGGAGTCCTTTTATGAGCTATGAAATTTATACCACCGTGGACTGGCTGATGTTTTTTTACATCTATTGTTTTCTCGGCTGGTGCTTTGAATCTACCTATGTTTCTCTTCATCAGAAAAAATGGGTCAACCGCGGCTTTATGCGTGGTCCCTTCCTTCCTCTCTATGGTTCCGGAGCTGTCATCATGCTTTTCGTGACCATTCCGGTTCGTGACAATATCTTTCTGACCTTTCTCTTCGGTGCCATCGGAGCCACGATCCTGGAATATTTTACCGGAGCTGCCATGGAAGCACTTTTCAAGGTTCGCTACTGGGACTACAGTGATCAGCCTCTGAACCTGAACGGACACATCTGTCTGGGCACCAGTATTGCCTGGGGCTTTCTCACACTGGCCATGGTCCATGTCCTGCAGCTGCCGGTGGAAACGGTCGTAAATGCCATTCCTCAAAAACCGGAAGGGATCCTGGTTTTGGTGCTGACCATCTACATTGCGGCTGATTTCTCCCTTTCCTTCAAGGCTGCTCTGGATATCAAGGATGTGCTGACAAAGATGACCGCTGTCAGAGAAGAGATGGAAAAGGTCCAGTCCCGTCTGGATGCCATCATCGCTTTTACCGGTCAGACCGCTGCCGTCCAGACACTGTCCAATTCCAAAGACCGCCTGTCCGGCACTTTGCAGGCAGTTAAATCCAAACTGGATTTCCTGCAGAAGCATGAACCGGTCGAAGAAAACCGCTCCGGCAGACAGCTGACCGGTTTCCGCGAAGAGCTGGATCAGCTGAAAACCCGCTACATTGTGGATAATGAATACCGCAAAGCCCTGGCAGAGCGTTTTGGCTCTTTCCGCAAAGCAATGCTGGAAGCGCATCCGACCATCTCTTCTCCGAAGTTTCAGGCTGCTCTCAACGAGTTAAAGGAGATCGTTTCTGAAAAATCTCACAAAGAAAAGTAAAAAAGCCCCCCGACGGGTACCATGTCATATCCCATGGCTCCAAGCTTTGGAATCAGTTTTTCCAGAGCCGGAGCCATATTTTTTGCCCCGGTATGGAAAAGCAGTAAGGCTCCCGGGCGAAGGTTTTCATTTCCGGTCACCATCTGAAAAATAACCTCACTGTCATAATCCTTCCAGTCTTCTGCATCTACAGACCAGCCCACAGGAAGTGCTCCGGCCATCTGAACGGCATTTAAAAGACCTTCTCCGTAACGGTTTCCTCTCTCCTGAAACAACTGGATCTTTTTCCCGGTAAGCCCCATAAGCCGTTCTCCCGCCTGTTCCAGCATACTGGATGCCTCTTTCCTTGTAAGCTGGTCCGAGCGCTTGCCTTCCTGGCTCAAAATCCCCAGCTCATGTCCTTCCTGTGCGATCTCCGTTACCAGCTCCGGCCATTGCTCTCCCCAGGCTTCTGTCACAAAAAAAGTGGCTTTTTTCCCTTTTTCCCGAAGGATTTTTAAGACCTCTTCCGTCCGCTCTCCGCTTCCTGTCACCTGAAAGAGCAAGCCGATCTTTGATTCTGCCGTATCAACCGCATTCACCGGTCCTGTCTTCCACACCATTCTCCCTGCCACGTTCTGACTGGTCTGACGAAAATTCCAGATCCCTGCTGCCGTCAGCAACAGACAGAGCAGCAGCACTCCTGCTCCGCGGAATTTTCTTACATCCATAGGATCCGCTCCCTTTGCATTTCTTCTCTTCCTCATTTTATGAAAAGCAGAAAAAGATATGCGGTTTCTGTATAAAAAAAGAGCCCTGCGTTTTTACACACCGGACTCTTTTACTACACGGATCGTTCCATTCTCGATCAGTTCTTCAAATGTTCTGGCCAGTTTCGGATCAAACTGGTGCCCTTCTTCTTCCCTGAGGATCTTTAAGACCCGTTCCAGCGGCATTCCTGCTTTATAACAACGCCTGGATGTCATCGCATCAAAGGAATCTGCCACACAGAGGATCCGGGCCGTCAGAGGAATATCCTCTCCTGCGATCCTTCTGGGATACCCTTTTCCATCATAACGCTCATGGTGACCAATGACGGCCGGGATCACATAATCCAATGACGGCAGATGACGGATGATGCCGATGGAAGCTTCTACATGACCTTTGATGACCTCATATTCCTCATCCGTAAGCTTTGCCGGCTTATTCAGGATCGTTTCCGGAATACCGATCTTTCCGACATCATGGAGGAGAGCCGCCTGACGGATCACCTCAATGACATCCGGGTTCAGATGCAGTGCCTTTGCAAGCTCGGTGGCATAATACGCCACATTTTTGGAATGCTGGAAGGTATAATGGTCTTTTGTATCAATCGCTGCTGTCAGGGCATAGATCGTGGATTCATATTCCTGATAAATATGCTCATGATCGGACTTTCCTTCCTTCTCTGACAGTTCTTCCTGTACCAGCGTATCAAAAACCTTGATGCCGTTTTTGCCATTCCGCTTCACATGATAAACCGCCATATCCACATTTTCCAGAAGTTCCTTCACATTCCGGGCCGCATAGGGAGCCGCACTGATGCCGGCACTGATCGTCAGTACCTTCAGCTTACAGTCTGCCGAATCACGGTTCATATTGAAAATCTGTTTCTGAATGGCTTCGGTCAGCCCTCTGGCAGCATAGACATCATATTTCGGGAGAAGAATGGCAAATTCTTTTCCTGTGTAGCGGGCCACATAACCATTCGCACCCACGCTGGCACGGATGATATCCGCTACCCGTTTTAAGGCCTGGTCGCCCTGACGGGTGCCGTAAAGCTGGTTATAAAGCTTAAAATCATCCAGATTGATGATAACAAGTGCCAGAGAGCCTTCTTTGTTTTTCTCAAATTCTTCATTCAGCACTTCCGTAAAATATTTCCGGTTCAGAAGACCGGTGAGTTCATCCGTTCTTGCCTCATAATAAGCCTGTTCATAAAGCCGGGCGTTTTTGATGGCAATGGAAGCAACAGACGCAATGGAATTCAGAAGCTTCAGATCGTTATTGTCCAGCTTCTTCTTTCCTTTTTTCTCTCCGAGAAGAAGTACGCCAACCAGCTGATCGCCATCTTTTAAACCAATACAGGCCTCGACCTTTTTCTCTCTCAGCTGATTTTTTTCCTCTTCCCACATCGCCTTATATTCTACTGTCGTGCGGAATTCCTTCATAAGGATCCCTTCTCTGCTTTTCAGCCAGCGGACCAGAGGATTGTCTTTTTTCATGAAAAAGGACAGGTCATTCAGCGGCCGGTCACTATGCTCCGTCCGATAGTCACCATCCGCCTGCTGGATGCAGATATAAATACCTTCCACCTCCACAGTACGCTGGATCACCCGGACGATCTCCTCCAGGATGTCTCTGACACAGAGACTCTTTGATACCGCACTGCTGAAATTTTTCAGATCTTCCGCCTGCTGAAGCTCTTCTTTTACAAAAACGTTTTTCATGATCTCTCTCCAGACCAGGGCCAGCACCATGGCTGTTCCCAGGAAACAGATAGAAAAGACCAGTGAATAATAGCTTGAAGTCTGAGGAAGGATCCTGTTCATCGCTTCTGTGATATAAGGCGAAAGATTAAAATAAAGGACAAAGTTCAAGAGAAGACCAACGCCGTAACACAGGCCCTCAGAAGCAAGCAGCCGAAGCTGGAACAGCCTTCTTCTCATCAGGGCATACATGATCAGACATGCATTGACCAGTCCTCCCAGAATATCGATGGGAAAACCCTCAAAGGCAGGGAGTAGCAGTGCCAGCTGACCGGCAAAAAGAAAAAAGATCCCCGCAACGATCGGCTGAAACTGCTTTCCCATGGTCCTGTTTTTCCTGCTGAAGTGCAGCAGAACGCTTAAAATATGAATCACCGTAAATCCGCCTGCCAGAAACAGAAGGATCGTATGCCAGTTCATGTGATACACAAATGACACCGTTCCATTATGATCCAGAAGCTCCGGCGGAGCCAGGAAAAAGCCGCCAGGTACATTGAAAACAAACAGAAGCAGATAAAGCAGACCGTAGAAAATACAGCCTCCCGCCTTCGGCTTTCCCGCAAATTCTGTAATGAAGCGGTAATATCCCAGAGGCAGTGCAAACAATCCAAACAGCGATACATGATACCAGAACACATAGCCCGGCCAGATCAGATTTCTCATGAGCAGAGAACCGCCCGTCCAGCAGATCATTCCGATGAGAAGGATCAGAAAGCTGTTTGCGATCCGGTTTCTCCGCGCCGCCAGCATAAGCAGCAGCATGAAAATATAGCAAAAAAGTGCAATACACGAAATATATCCATAAGTTCCCATCTTTTTATCTCCATCCGTACGTTTCTGGCCGCTCCTGCATCCGAATCAGTTCCGCAAGTTCTCTGCGTGACGGATTCATATGCCGGAGTGTTTTTCCGTATTTTTCACTATAAGCACCAAAACTTCCGCATTTCAATATGGTAACCACCAAAGGATCCATACCCAGGATCTTCTTGAGATCCCGGTAATCCTGATCAATATATTTAAAATACGTGGAAAGAATCTCTTTTAAGATTTCGGAACTTACTGCTCTTTCTGCAAGTGCCCCCTTTTCCACTTCTACATACATATGTAAAAATGGCCGGTTGTTTTCGTTGAATTCCTTTGCTGCCGCCCAGTTGTGGACAGGCAGTCCGGAAAGCCGGATGGCACTTGTGATCCCGTTTTCCGAGATCCTGGTAAAACCGGCGATATCAATAATAGAAGGAACTCTGTCAATGTATTCAAAGCGCGGAATCCTGGTTCCGTCCTCCCGATTGGTAAGCCCGACGCAGCGATACATATCTCCACAACGGTATCTTGCAAAGGCCCCTCCCTTAAGGACGGTCAGCACCAGTTCATAAACTTCTCCCGGTATTACTTCATCCATCAGAAGCGTATGCGGTACAAAAGAGGGATCTTCCTCATTTTTTTCCATATCCGCTTCTGTGATAAACTCATAAAAACAACTGTCCGGGAAGAAGTACATCCCATTCCGCGTCCAGCTCTCCGTTCCGATCAGAGAAGGTTCCGTTCCGGCAAAAATCTCCATGGGACGGATACCCCAAAGCTCCTCCAGTTCATCCTTATAGCAGCGGTTATCCGTTCCTGCCACCATAAAGCCCTTCAACCCGAACAGATCCTTCGGGCGGATGGGATGATTTTCCTTCTTGCTGAGGCGTTTTGCTTTCGCCATCCGGTAAAGCATATGCGGATCGCACTTCAAAAGACTGGCCAGATCCTTACTTCCTGCCCCGGAAGAAGCCAGACTCTGACTCACGGCATAAGCGACACTCCCCAGGCCAAAAAAGAGTTCTACGTCCTTTTGAAGAGCCAGCTTAAAGCCCAGCTTGTTCCTCTGGCTGAAGCTCATATTCACCGCTTCTTTCACTTCCGGAAGAAAACGGATATCTGTTTCTTCTCCCAGAAGCAGCGGCAGAAGCCCCGTTGCATAGGGGAGCGGTGCCAGGCCATAAAGCATTTTATCTCCTTCTTCATAAGAAAACTTTCCTTTTTCCTGACTGGTCGCCAGAAGAAGGCAGGCTACCACATTATTCCGGAAGGTATCCAGCATACTCCGGGTATAAGGTGCCACTTTGATGGGATGCTTTCCTCCTTCCCAGGTCGTCTGGATCCAGATCACCGGATTGCCCGGAAGGCTTTCTCCGTCTTTCCGAAGAAGGATGTCCGCATAATCTTCATAATTAGTCAGCGGCACCATTTCCCGGAATTCTTCTATGTTTCCGGGAATTTTCCCTTTCAGGATTGTTTTTCCAATGGTACTGCTGCGCCAGAGGGAGATCTGTTCTTCCATCAGCCGCTTCTGAATATTCATATACTCTTCCATATTCAGATCCAGGAAACCACAATACTGATTCCAGATTTCCTGATACTGCTGTTTCTGCAGTTGTTCACTGAGACTCATGACCTACCTCCTCTCCCTTTGAAAAATCGCAGGCATCGACCAAGACTTTCCCTGTCGGGAAACAGAAAAGGCGTTGTCTCTCTGTACTTGCCATAATCAGAAAATGTCTGCGGAAAGATCACCCGATCCTGCAGACAGATATAAACTGTATTCCAGAGTATCAAAAGACAGCTGGCCCCTGCTGCGCGCAGAGTTCCGATCATTCCGACCAAAGCCAGATAAAACAAAGCAAACCAGAGAACCCCCGGATGACGGCACAATGCATACATGCCCTCCGTATAGGTTCTCCGCTCATGATTTTCTTCCACGTAAGTTTCTTCAAATGGCAGTGCAAAAAACAACGTATAGACCAGCAGGCAAAAAAACACCAGTGCAACGGTTCCGAACAGGACCGCCTGCAGAGGATGATCTTCAATCGTCTTCCAGTCGCGGACAATCATGCTGCCTGTAGCAAACGCTACCAGCAGTGTCCCGACAAGAAAAAAGCGCTGCAGGAATTTATTTTTCCATGTCACGCTATTGATATCATAAAAGAAGTAACAAAAAAATCCCATACTTCCGATGATTTCTGTCCAAGTCATCGATCATTCTTTCCTTTTCATCCAGATAATGTTCTGAAAAAAAATTCTTTTTCCGGAACATTTTTATTATATAATACTCTTTTTCCTTCCGCAAGCGATATTCTGTTCATTTCTTCTGTTTTTTTGATACATTCTTCCATTTTTTCCTTTTTTTCTTTTCTTTACTCTTTCTTCCTCTAAAAAATCGTCTGTTAAAGCTAATTTACGAAAGAGTTGTCAAAAGAGTGTCTGTTAACTACGCACAAAAAGAAGCCGGACATTTTTCTTTCAATGTCCGGCTTCTGTCGTTTCAGATCCTGTTACTGATTACTTATTCTTTTTCTTGCGGTATACTCCAAGAATGATCAACAGTGCTGCTGCAATTACCAGAACGGTAACCAGTATTGCGATCGGAGAATCATCTCCGGTCTTTACTCCACCGCCAATCACTTCATCCGGATTCTTGGTGTTTCCTGTACCATTTCCGTTTTCATCCGTAAACTGACCTTCACCTGCAATGGTAAAGTCCTGCGTGCTGACAACGGTTTCTCCGGAGTCCACCCAGTTGCTGCCATCATAGACCTGCTTCATAAAGGTAACCTTCAGTGTATAGTTTCCGGCTTTGGTAATACGGAAGCTGGCTGTATAACCGTTGTTGCCCCATTTATAATCATTGACCAGATTCCATGTGGATGTCGGTACATAACGTACATCTCCGCTGATCGGCTCTTCATTATCTGTGCCGTCGCCAATGGCTTCAAAAGTGATCACAGAATTTACCGGATATTTTGCCGGATTGGTAAAGCCCCAGATATAGTTGTTGGAAGCATTGCCGATGATGTTCAGACGCTGGATTTCCTTGGTCTCTGTCGTTCCACAACGTTTACAGGTACGTTCCTGCTTTCCCTTGCTGGTGGTCGTCGGCTGAACAGTCGTTGTCCAGTCACTCCAGTCATGACCGAGTGCCTCGAGTGTTTTCTTATCTTTGATCTCGCTGCATCTCGTACATTTCTTGTATTCTTCTCCGGCCTCAGTACAGGTAGGCTCTTTGGTAATGGTCTCCCATTCATGACCAAGCGCTTTGATGGTCTTGGTATTTACAATCTCACCGCAGACGGTACATTTCTGTACTTTTTTTCCTTCCTTGGTACAGGTCGCTTTCTTTGTCGTTACCCATTCCTTGCCAACGGTATGACCTTTGGCCGGGATCTCTCTGGTTTCCACGGTTCCGCAAACACTGCAGGTCCGGCTCTCCACGCCTGCTTCTGTACAGGTAGCCTCTTTGGTCACTGACCAGTCACCAAAGCTGTGGGCAGCCTTTGTAACGGTTACCTGATAGGTTTTCACAGTGACACCATCCTCTGCCGTAACCGTAATGGTCTTTGCAGTACCGTCAGAGAAATCCATGGCAGTTCCGGATGCGGGACTTACGCTTGCTTTCTCGCTGACTGTGATCACCGGTGTGATATTGGCCACATCTAAGGCAGAATTACAGGGAAGTGTGATATGGATCTCACCATTCTCCGGTACTGCACTGATGTCTCCCGCAGCAAAGCTTAACAGCTCTGCTGCACTGCTTCTGGCAGAGGTATAAGAAACGGCTGCTGAAGTCAGTCCGTCAAGACTTACCTGAACCGTGAAGCTTCCTGCTTCTTTCACACGCAGGAGCTGGCTTCCGTCTTCTGCTTTGACGATCTCTGCAAGGTTTGTATCTGATACGCTGTAAACTGCAGCCACACCCTGAGGAATCTGATCCTGCAAAACAGCAGAACCATCTGCAGCTGTCAGAGTGTAACCAAGAGGATAATCCGTTCCCACTGCCAGACTTCCCTCGCCGGATCCCGGTGTACTGATGGCAAGTGTCATACCGTCATACCAGTGTGTTTCCGGGGTTTCCGGAGTTGTTGGAGTTGTCGGGGCTTCCGGCGTCGTCGGAGCCGCCGGGTTTTCCGGTGCTGCCGGGGCTTCCGGAGTTGTCGAAGCCGCCGGATTTTCCGGAGTCGCCGGATTTTCCGGAGTCGCCGGGTTTTCTGCTACCGGTCTCTGGTCATCGCCATCCATAGGCAGTGCTGCCGGTTCATCCGCAATCGAAGGATCCTGGTCATCAGGAACTTCTGCTGCTGGAGTCTCTGCTGCTTCTGCCGGAACGGTCTCGCCCTGAGCATAAGCCTGAAGCTCTGTTCCGTTTGCAAGAACCACATTTACCTGAAAAGCCACGGTTCCCGCACCAAGCACGGTGAAGTTTCCGCTCTTATCCGGCATATCCACAAATTCGCTGCCATCCTGTACACTGTAGCTGACACTGGTCTCACCGGCAGCTGCCAGCTCCTCGTTGGAGATCTTGTACTGGAGCTGATAAGCCTTGCCCACTTCCATTTTTTCCGGAAGTACCAGGCTGATCAGCGGTGCATCGTTTAAAGCACCCAGATTGGAAGCCTGAGTCTCCTCTGTGTTCGGAGCTTCCGTTGCCTGCTCCGTCACTTCCTCGGTCGGGGCCTCCGTTGCCGGCTCCGTCACTTCCTCGGTCGGGGCTTCCGTTGCCGGCTCTGTCACTTCCTCGGTCGGGGCCTCCGTTGCCGGCTCCGTCGCTTCCTCGGTCGGGGCTTCCGTTGCCGGCTCCGTCACTTCCTCAGTCGGGGCTTC
>CAKRQP010000032.1:0-19887 GCA_934393555.1 uncultured Lachnospiraceae bacterium | reverse complement strand
TATCACATGATTTTTCTTTGCATACTTGCTTTTATATGAACTGAGTGATAAAATATTTCGCAGAGTGAGATACTCTGCGAAAATCTTTTTTCACCACGCAAAAAAAAGCTTCTGACCTGCATATTTCTATGCAGCATCAGAAGCTTTCGTTTTTCTTATTCGGTTGTTATGTAGTTTAGCCTTTGACTGCGCCGGCAACCATACCTTTGATGATCTGTTTGCTGAAGACGAAGTAGAGGATCACGATGGGGGACATGGTAATAAGCATGGCCGCCATCTGCTTCGGATAGTCGGAAGCGAACTGGCCTTTGAACTGGGTCAGGGCCAGGGGAACGGTCTGAAGGCCTACGTCCTTGATCAGAACCAGGGCGAAGGAGAATTCGTTCCAGCAGCTGAATACCTGAATGATGGCTACCGTTACCAGGATCGGCTTGCAGATCGGGAAAACGATATGCCACAGGGTATAGCTGAAGCTGCTGCCGTCAATGGCTGCTGCCTCTTCCAGAGAGACCGGAATGGTTTTCACATAGCCTTCTACCAGGAAGATTCCCATCGGAAGACCGAAGGACACATAGGGTAAAAGCAGGGTGAACCACCGGTTGGAAAGTCCGCATTTTTTGAATACCACGTAGATCGGGACCAGAAGGGAATGGATCGGGATCAGCATACCCATCAGGAACATCACGTAGATCACACGGTTCAGTTTAAAATGGATACGGGAAAGGATGTAACCCACAATAAAGCTGAAGGCAACGATCAGAACGATGGACAGGACGGAGGTCCGGACACTGTTCCACATGGAGGCTCCCAGATGGTAATCGGAGTTGCTTAAGATCCTGGTATAGTTGATGAGGGTCGGGCTCTTGGGGAGACCGACGATATCCGCATTGAAGGCTCTCTTCTCTTTCAGTGAGGAATAGATCATCCATACGATCGGGAAGATACAGGAAAGGGAAAAGACCCAGAGGATGAGGTTCATGATGGTTCCGAGAACCCCGCGTCTGACTTTATGAGTACCGCTGTTCTTTTTCATAACGTTCACGCCTCCTTCTCTCTGGTGATATATTTGATGAGTGCCTGGGAACCGCCGATAACCAGCAGGGACAGAACGAAGATTCCTACGGAAATACAGCTTCCGTATCCCATGTTGCTCTGGTTAAAGGAGATCTGATATCCGTACATGGCCATAACCATGGATGAGGTTCCAGGACCGCCTTTTGTCATAACGAAGATGTTATCGAATGCTTTCATGTTACCTGCGATACAGAGGGTAACGCAGACAAGAACGGTATTTTTGATCAGGGGAAGTGTGATATAGAGAGCCTTCTGTACGCCGTTGGCGCCGTCGATCTCTGCACTTTCAAGAACGTCCGTACCGATGGAAGCAATTGCAGACTGAAGAATAACCATATAATATCCGATGTACTGCCAGATCAGAGGAATGGTGACCAGAAGCATGACAATCTTGGAATTGTTCAGCCATACCTGGCAGAGATCCGGTCTTCCGATGGCTTTCAGAAACCAGTTCAGAATACCGTATTTGTTGTGATAGATCATATTCCAGATCAGGCCGATACAAACGGCTGAGATCGTGCTCGGGAAGAATCCGAAGGTACGGTGAATGCCTTTGCATTTCACCAGTTTGGAGTTGATCATCAGGACCAGTATAAAGGCAATGCCGATCTGGCCGATGATACAGGCAATGACAAGATAGATATTGTGGCTGAAAGCCTCCCAGAAGGTCGCATCGTGGAACAGCTGGGTATAGTTTTCAATACCGATGAAGGTCTTCTGCGGACCTCCCTTCCATTCAAAGAAACTGTATACCAGTGCAGTAACCAGCGGCACGAATACAGTAAAGATAAACATTACCACGGGAACCAGCAGGTATAACATAACGGTCTTTTTACTTGGCTTGATCGCGTTTAACATATAACATCCTCTCCCTTCCTGCTGTAATCAGTTCGTTTTCCTATGAAAAAACCGTTCTGCCCACCGCTGCGGGCAGAACGGTTTCCATTCTCAATACTATTTGATCAATAGTTTGCTTCGTATGCTTCCTGAGCAGCCTGAGCTACTTCTTCCGGAGTCTTCTCGCCATTCATCATGGACTGAAGGTCGGTGTTCAGAACATCCCATACAGCGTTGGTGATGTAGGAATCATAGATCTCACATTTCTCAGTATCAACATAGGAGTAGTTGTAGAAATCCTGAGTGATCGGGTCAAATTTGGAAAGGTCAACATCGCCGACGTTGGTCAGTCCGCCCAGAGCGTAGTTCTCAGCTACATAGCTTGCGAATGCCGGTCCGGTAACTTCCTGTGCGAGGTCGATTGCTGCTGCCAGTTTATCCGGATCATCAGCAAGTTTTGCGTTGATGGCGATGGCATAACCAAGACCGATGTTCTGAGAGGTCGGAGCCTCGGTTGCATCTGCCGGCTGCGGAAGAACTGCAAAGCCCATGTTGTTCCATTTATCGGTATCATTCTCTTTCAGAGTTGCCCAGATGTAGGACTCATCCCAGTTACCGCCGATGAATGCTGCTGCCTCACCGGAGATGTAGTACTCACGGGCATCCTCATTGGTGACTGCGTTGAAGTCCTCGTTGAAGATCTGAGTATCCTGGAACAGATGCTGCATCTCGGTCAGAGCTGCTACGAATTTGTCATCGGTGAAAGCTGCGCCTTCTTTGTTGATCAGGCTTAAGAACCAGTCCGGTCCGGTGTATCTGTTGCCCAGAGTGGAAAGGAAATCACTGTTTGCCTGCCATTTTCCGCCGTTACCGAAAGCTACGGTAGTAACACCCTGCTCATTGAAGTACTCGGATGCTTTCTCTACATCTTCCCAGGTGGACGGGAATGTATCGTATCCGGCTTCTTTCCACATTGCCTTATCGTAGATCACTACGGTACAGGTACCACCGGTCAGTGCCGGGTAGCCGTAAACGGAATCGCCGTCTTTGAACGGGGTGAAGTAGTTCTGGTCATACTCATCATAATAAGGAGACTCTTTGATATAATCGGTCAGATCAAGGAGCAGTCCCTGTTTTGCCCAGTCCTTGGTGTTCATTCCCTGAAGAAGGAAGACATCCGGAAGGTCGCCTGCTGCTGCCAGGGTAGCGATCTGGGTCTTGTACTCGGCGTTTGCCAGTACGTTCTGGGTCAGCGTGATGTCCGGGTGAGCCTCGTCCCATGCCTGGAGTACGGTACGGAATCCATCAGATCCGCCGTTTCCTTCGGACTCTTCGGAAGTGGAGTAATGCATGATCTCAAGCTCTCCTTTGTAAGCCAGATCATTGGCTGCCACATCGGTCGCTGCGAAGGATGCAAAGCTGGATCCCAGCATTGCGGTACCTGCCAGTAAAGCAACGATTCTCTTAGTTCTTGTTCTCATAGTAAATCCTCCTTTTTTGTTAGCGCCTTGGCGCATGTTCTTCTCAATCGTGAAGGGTCTGTGCTGTCCGTCTGATGATGCGTTTCTTTTTGCTCGTCCACTCTGTTGAAGTTCTTAATCGTTTTCGTACTTTTACTATACCTCATCTTTTCGGATTTTTCAACATAAATATTAAAGTTTGCCGTTTTTCACAAGTTTATTTGTTTATTTTATGCATAATGCACAGAGTTAGTCTTTGAAAACCCCTTAACAGTTGCGTTAAGCTTAATTACTTTAAGCTTAATTTGTTATTTTTTAATTTCTTTTTTTTCGTTTTTCCCTTATTTTTTCTTTATTTTCGTGTTTTTTCGCTTAATCGTTTACGATTTGTTGACGGTTTTCCGTTCTTTTTTGTTTTCTTTTTCGGTCAGTTTTCATAAAAAGGTGTTATTGACGGTCAAACGCCTTTTTCACACAAAAAAAGAACAGGCAAACATTTTTTCTCTGTTTGTCTGTTCTCTTTTTCTGCTGTGGTTCAGCTGTTCAGTTTTGCAAGGCTGACATCCTCTGCAAAGCCGGAAGCATTATAAAGGAAAAGGAGATCTGTGTAATCGGATTTTTCCAGATAGCTTTTCAGGCTTTCGTTGAAGTAGCGGATATCAATAAAATCCACTTCCGAGTAGTCTTCAAAGGTGAACGGCAGGAAGCAGTGGGCATAGGAGTCTTTGATGACAAGGAGCTTCCGGTCACTGCCGTTTTTTATGGAGGCCCGGATCACCGGCTGGTTACCACCGAAGAAGACGCTGTATTTGTCCTTTGTTTCCAGATAGCTTCTGTCGTAGAGATCTTCGCTCGTCTTCTGCCCGTTGTTGTAATCCAGTGTATAGGAAGGAAGGTCTTTTTTCACAAAGCTCTGGATCGTATCGGGTACGACTTCCACCCCTACCTTGGACTCAATGGTCCCCTTAAAGTCCGTAGTCAGGTCTTCGATCGTATAATCGCTGAGCGGTGCGGGCGAGAAGCCGTTCTGCTCCGCCCAGGCCTGATAGACATACCAGGCGCCGAGTGTCGTCCAGTGGTGGTCGGTCCGGTAATAGATCGTTTCTTCTTTGTGCGCTTCCAGGACAGAGGCGGCATCAAACCACATGGCGGTCGGAAGCGCCGCCCGGATCCTTAAGAGGTACTCGCTTTCTCCGCTGTCCGGTGCATATTCTGGAAGCTTTTCTTTCAGGACCTCCACCGCATTGGGAACGATCATCGCCGTGATCCGTCCGGTCTCAAAACGGTTCTCCTGGCTTTTCAGGAAGGCCGCCAGATACTGGATGTTTTTCTCTGCCGTGTCGGTCGTAAAGCTCCCTTCATGGCTTTCTATCAGGTAATCATCTTTGGCAAAATAGATATTTTTGATCTCGTCCTTTCCCGTGGCAAGCTCTGCTTCCGTCTTGACGCGGATCCAGCCGTCACGGGCGGGGAACTGGTCACTCAGATAGGTCTCATAGTCGGACTCAAAGCTTCCGTCCAGGACCGCAGCCGTTGAAAGCTTCGGGAACTGCTGCAGGGCCCGGTTTTCCCGGTCGGAAAATTCCCGTTTGGGAGCCAGGAAGGTCGCCGCTGTCCCTCCAAAGACCAGGGCGAGAAAAAGACCGGTCAGGACCTTGTTCTGTCTGTTTTTCTTTTTTCTTTCCAGGGCCAGATATTCTTTTCTCCGGAGTCTTTTTTTTCTTTTCATTGCACTCTCCTATCAGAAACGGAAATACAGGAAGGGATTGTAGGTGGCATCCACAAGGTAAGCCACGGACAGGAGCAGGACTGCCAGATAGAAGGCGGTCTTTGCCACAGTCATCACCATTCCGTTTTCTCCGAAGCGTTTTTCCATTTTTTCTCCGAAATGCTTCGGCAGCTGTGTGCTTCCGAGAAGGAGAAGCACCAGAAGGATGCCGTAATTTTTCAGAAGGTACAGGCTTTCCGTATTGAAGAGTCCCGCTGAGAAGCCGCCGAACATGGCTTTCAGATAGGACAGGCAGTAGCTCAGGTCCTCACATTTGAAGATCACCCAGCTGATGATCACAAAAAACATGGTGTAGAGGTTCTGGATCCAGCCCGGAAGTCTGTCGAGAAAGCGTTTCAGTACAAATTTTTCCAGGATCAGAAGGACGCCGTAGTAAACGCCCCACAGCACGTAGTTCCAGTGGGCGCCGTGCCAGATACCGGTGAGCATCCAGACGACAAAAATGTTCCGGATCTGCTTCACCAGGCCTTTCCGGTTTCCACCCAGCGGAATGTAAACGTATTCCCGGAACCAGGAGCTCAGGGAGATATGCCATCTTCTCCAGAATTCCGTGATGCTCCTGGAAATATACGGATAGTTGAAGTTTTCCAGGAAGTGGAAGCCGAACATTTTTCCGAGACCGATGGCCATATCGGAGTAACCGGAGAAATCAAAATAGATCTGGAAGGTATAGGCCAGGGCTCCCAGCCAGGCAGTCGCCACGGGAAGCTCGGCAATGGGAAGGGCTGCCGCCGCATCCCAGAGAAGGCCGATGTTGTTCGCCAGCAGGACCTTTTTTCCCACACCGGTCACAAAGCGGTGGATGCCTTCCGTGAAATCATCCAGATTTTCCCGGCGTTCCTTCATCTGCTTCGCAATGGTCTTGTACTGTACGATGGGTCCTGCGATCAGCTGCGGGAACATGGAAACATAGGTTCCATAGCTGATCCAGTTCTTCTGCACATCCGTATTTCCGCGATAGACATCAATGGTATAGGACATGGTCTGGAAGGTGAAAAAGGAGATACCGATCGGAAGCGGGATATTCAAAAGGGGCAGGTTCAGACCGCTGACTGCGTTGATACTGCTGATGATAAAATCCGCATACTTGAAAAAGCCGAGGATCCCCAGGTTCATAAAGACCGAAAATAAAAGGCAGCCCTTTGCTTTTCCGGGCTTCCCTTCTCTTTTCGCTTTGTCAATGAGACGGCCGACGGTGTAATCCATTGTAATGGAAAACAGCATCAGGAATACATATTTTGGTTCTCCCCAGGCATAGAAAAACAGGCTGAAGAGGAATAGCACGACGTTCCTCCCTCTGCGCGGTGTCAGATAATATAGAAGGAACACCAGCGGAAGGAAGCGGAACAGGAATAAAAGGCTGCTGAATACCATGCGGTCACTCCTTAAGTTTCATTAAGAATTTGTTACGTTTTCAAAAAACTATTTACAATTACGGGGTTTATTATATAATAGGAAAAGGGAAAAAACAACATTTTTTATCTCACATTGTTTTATAAGGGAGTTAACAATTTTATGTCTGAACAAAAGAAGAAAAAACGACGGAATCCTACCGGTCGTTTTTTGCATGTATTGATCCTCGTCGTTGCCGTTCTGGTGATCTTTGAGGGGCGGATGGTCGTCAACATCATCACGCGGCACGGGGTTGCGGAGCAGATCTCCCAGCAGCTGGATGAGCTGTTTGCCGGCATCAAGGCGGAAACGTCCGAGACCGAGAAAAGTACAGAGAAGAAGACAGACGTTGTGAAAAATGCTGCCGAGGATACCGTAGCCGGTCTGACTCTGGATTCCGGCACGACAACGGACACCGAAGCTTCCGCTTCTGCTTCTGACACTTCTGCTGCCGCTTCCGGCTATGTGGAGACCGGTATCGACCACACAAACAAGCAGGTCGTCCAGAAACAGGCCACCGCCATCGATGATACGTACTTTGCCGATGCCACTTTCGTGGGAGATTCCCGTCTGGAGGGCTTCCGCAACCAGTCCGGCATCACCACAGGAGATTTTCTTACCAGTGTGGGAATGAACGTCTGCGATATCTTCACCAAGCAGAGCATTGCTTCCCCGGATGGAAACATCACGGTCTTCCAGGCCATGTATCCGGAGAAATGCAAAAAGATCTATTTCATGCTTGGAACCAATGAGCTTGGAAACGTCTGGGAGGACTTCACCAAGAGCTACCGTCTGATGATGAGTGAGACCCGCCGTCTGTTCCCGGATGCCATCATTTATGCCATCGCCGTTCCCTATGTGGAGGAGGCCAAGGTCACTACCGGTGATTACATCAACAATGCCAACGTTGAGAAAATGAACAACATCATTTTAAACATCTGCAACGAAGGCGGTTATTATTTCCTGGATGTAAACGAAGTGCTTTCCGACGGAAACCACGCACTCATCAACGGAGCTTCCAGTGACGGCGTCCACATGTACGAAGAATATTGTAAAAAAATGCTGGATTATCTGAAGACCCACTATGTTTCAGAAGCTTCTGCTTCTTCAGCAGGCACAGCCTCTGAGAGCAGTTCCGAGGCTTCTTCCGAGACAGAATCCGAGACTTCTTCGGAAACAGAGACTACAGCAAGTAATTAACAAAGGAGATTTACCATGAAAAAACTGAAACTGATCCTCGTTGCCCTTTTATCCCTGCTTCTTCTTGCCTCCTGCGGCGGCAAAAAGAGCTCCGGCGAAGTGACTGCCGATCCTTCTGAGCTGGCAAAGCAGCTGGCAGAGGAAACCGTCACCAGCGATACGCTTTCTGAAATCAGCACGGACATCATGGCTTCCACTTATTTTGTGGACACTGCCAAGATCGAAGCTTCCAGCGCTTATATGAGCACCGGTGCTTCCGCCTGTGAAGCAGCTGTCATCAAATGCAGCGATGCCGACTATGTATCCGAGGTAAGTGACCTTCTCAAGCAGCGTGTCAGCAACCAGAAAGACCTCTACTCTTCCTACAATGCAGGAGAGACCACAAAGCTGGAAAATGCCATCATCAAGACCTCCGGCAAATACGTTGTCCTCTGTGTCTGCGATGACACTGCAAAGGCAGAAGAGATCCTGAAAAAAGCAGGTTTCTGATGAAACAAAGCCGCATTTTGCGGCACAAAAAAAGAGCGCACAGGCGCTCTTTTTTCTTGCTCTTATTTGTTCAGATACGTTTCAATCTCTTCTTTGGTGGGAAGGGCCGGAATGCCGCCCATACGCTGTACGCAGACAGCTCCGGAAGCATTTCCGTAGCGGAGAGCTTCTTTTACGATCTCCTCGGTAAGGTCCGCTTTGCTGTTCACACCGCTCATAAGGATCTTGGAAAGGAAGCCGCCCCAGAAGGCATCTCCTGCTCCGGTGGCATCCACTGCATGTACTTTATGACCCGGCACATGTTCGGAATGACCATTGAAGAAGTATTTGGCTCCGTCTGCTCCCAGTGTCTCGATGACAACAGAAATGCCATGCTCTTTCATAAAGTCCGGAATGTTTTCCTCACCGCCTACGAAATAAAGTTCCTCCTCAGAGATCTTCAGGAAATCTACATAATCATAAACCTGATCTGCCACTTCTTTGCAGGCTGCCTCGTTCTCCCAGAGGGTATCGCGGTAGTTTACATCAAAGCTTACCAGTCTGCCGTTGTCATGGGCAGTCTTCATGGCATAGAGGTTTGCGCCTCTGGCGGGTTCTTTTGTCATATTTACAGATCCTGCATGGACCATTCTGGCCTGGCGGATCTCATTTTCATCAATATCATCTTTTGTAAGAAGCATATCTGCTCCCGGTTTTCTGGCAAATGTAAAGGATCTCTCTCCATTCTCATATAAGGTAACAAAAGCCAGCGTGGTGATCGCTTCCTTGGTCAGCTCCGGGCAGAGGACTTTTACTCCTTCCTTCTCCAACGTCTCTTTCAGAAAACGTCCGAAGTCATCATCTCCCAGTTTGCCGGCAAATCCGGTGGAAAGGCCGTTTCTTGCAATGGCGATCACTGCATTGGCCGGTGCACCGCCGGGATTCCGGACATATGAATTTGCTTCCTTTCCCGGTGTAAAGTCGATCAACATTTCTCCTACGCTGATTACATCCATGGTAGTTCCTCCCTTATGGTTTTATCGTTACGTTTTATCTTATGATTTTGGTGTCAAAACACCAAAATCATGATTACACGGATTGTTTCGTGCTTTGCACTCCCACAATCCTTCCCGCTATTCGCATATCGTGGGATTAACATCCCACTTTTATGCTCATATCGGGGCGTGTCCCAAGGTCATTCTCCCACCCTTGTGCAAGCACAGGTGGGATCAGACCTTTTGACACTGTAATCATAGTATACAACAGACTACCGTGAAAAAGCAATTGACTTTTTCCGGATTCTATCCAATAATGGGAAGGAAAGGAGAACTGAACCGTTTATGAAACTGCAGCGTCTTTTGAATCTGACCAGAAAAGCAGTGGAGGAATACCAGATGATCCAGGATGGAGACCGGATCGCCGTCGGCGTTTCCGGCGGAAAGGACAGTCTGACGCTTCTCTATGCACTGGCCGGTTTAAGAAAATTTTATCCGCATCCCTTTGAGCTTCATGCCATTTCTGTAGATCTGGGATATCAGGGCTTTGACCTTTCTCCGGTCCGTGAGCTCTGTGAAAGCCTGGATGTCCCGTATACCATAGTCCCCACTCAGATCGGCGAGATCATCACTGCGGCGGGCCGGGAAAGCCATCCCTGTTCTCTCTGTGCCAAGCTTCGGCGCGGTGCCCTCAATCAGGCAGCCAAAGAGCTCGGCTGCAACAAAGTGGCTTATGCCCACCATTCGGATGATATCGTGGAGACCATGATGCTTTCTCTCATGTACGAGGGCCGCTTCTATTCTTTTCCGCCGGTGACTTATCTGGACGGAACGGAGCTCACCGTGATCCGGCCGCTGATGTTTGTCTGGGAGGCGGATATCATCGGGTTTAAAAATAAATATGCGCTTCCTGTCGTGAAGAATCTCTGCCCAGCAGACGGCCATACGAAGCGTCAGGAGATCAAGGAGCTTCTGCGGGAACTGAACCGTCAGAATCACGGAGTAAAGGAACGGATGTTTACAGCCGTGCTGAACGGCAGGATCCCGGACTGGCCAACGCGTCAGGACAAACGTTTTTTATAGTTTCTTCATAAATATTTGATATTATCATCATGTATTTGAAGAAAACTTGTGGTAGAATAAAGGAAGTCATGGGGCATTGCCCCTGTGGGAATCTTTATCATACAGGAAGTGATTTTATGAATACACAGGTACTTTATGTAAGCGGCACCGGAAATACGGCCGCTGTGGCGAAGGAGATTTTTCAGGCTCTTCCTTCTTCCTCCAAGGATATCCAGGAACTGGATCGTGCAAAAAATCCTCTTTCTGCAGACTGTTATTTTATCGGCTTCTGGGCCAACCGCGGCACAGCCAGTGTGGAGATCCTGGACTTTCTATCCGAGCTCCACGGAAAAAAGGTAGCCCTTTTCGGAACCTGCGGCATGGGAAATTCACCGGAATATTATGCAGAGGTGGAAAAGAAGGTCCGTGCCTTCCTTCCGGATGACAACCAGTATTTCGGCAGCTTTTTCTGCCAGGGGAAAATGCCCATCCGTGTCCGTGAGAAATACGAATCCATGCTCGGCGGCGAGCGTGACCAGCTGGCCACCCGCCTGATCAAGAACTTTGACGAGGCGCTTTTCCATCCCTCCGGCGAGGACTTCCGAAACGCCGCTTCTTTCGCCAGGACAGCATTTAAAAATATGGAGGCAGATCTATGAAAGAAAAATTCCAGCGTTTTATGACCGGTCGTTACGGGGTGGATGAGCTGGGAAAATATTCCCTTTATCTCACCATTGCCCTTCTGGTCCTCGGACTTTTTGTGCGGAGCCGCTTTCTCAACGGCGTTACCTTCCTCATCGTCCTTCTTCTGTACTTCCGCATGTTTTCCAAAAATTATGCCCAGCGCAGAAAAGAGAACGATCTGTTCCTGAAGTACAAGAATCAGGTCGTCCGCTTTTTCAACAAGGAAAAACGGATGCTGCAGGACCGGGTGAAATTCCACATTTACACCTGTCCCAGCTGCGGACAGAAGATCCGGATCCCCAGAGGAAAGGGAAAGATCGCCATCACCTGTCCGAAATGCAAAAACGAATTCATCAAAAAAAGCTGAAGTCAGACTTCAGCTTTTTTTATGTTGCTCTCCAGCTCCGGCAGGACCGGTCCGCCGGATTTGAAGAAATATTCTTTTTTCTCTTTGCTCAGGTTGAGGTAACGGGACTGCCCCCGCCGTCTCATGACCTGAGACAGACCTAATACTTTATTGTATACCCAGAAGGAATAGATCAGCACATCATTCACTTTTCCGATCTTGTCTTTGGTGGTCTTGTTGTAAATGCTGCCGCCATAGGTGATGGGCGCATTCGCCTTCACCAGAGAGATCAGTTCGGATTCCTTCGTCACCGTTTCCGGCAGGCGTGTATAGGCCGTACCGATACAGTTCGTCTTATGAGAGTCACTGCCGCCGAAACCGGGTTTGCCGTAAATATTCGCCAGCTGTCTGGCCTGGATATTCCTCTCTGCATTCTCGCAGGAATTAAAGGTTTCAATAAAGTCAAATTTGTCTACAATATTCCGGTTTTTCCGAAAATATCGGGTATTGGTGAAGCTCAGATATTTTTCACCGAACGGATGGGCCGGGCCCACGATCCCGCCGAACGCATGCACGATAAAGAGCAGCATCGGCAGCGGCATCCCCCGCATTTCCAGAATGCGGAGCTTCACATTTTCAGGCATCACGACCAGCATATGGCCGGCGTTGTTGGTGTCATACTCGATTCCTTTTAAAACCACAAAATCTTTGTATTTTTTCCCTTTCAGATGTTCCTTCCAATAGCGGTAACCGTTATAGGTATCATGATCAGTGATCAGCATGCCATCGTAACCCTTTTCTATCAGGATACGGATATACTCTTCTACACCGATCTTACTGTCCACAGACCCTTCGTGAGTGTGGCAATGCATATCCAGCTTCAAGCACATTCCCTCCCTGTCATCCGGAACTTAAAACTGTCCTTTGTTCAGGATCAGACGGACACCAAAGGGGTTCATGATCACGCCTTTGGCCTGTTTCAGGATCACATTGTTCAGTTTTGCATACGGGATAACGGCTGCACGGAACTGACCGTCACGGCAGAATTTGAAAAATTCCGGCATATCTGTGAAGATCGGCTGATAGATGTCGCCGTTTTTCATCTTCATGAACGGAACCTTGCTCTCCTTCTCTCCGTTCTCTTTGTCTGCGGTCTGTACCGGAACGATGAAGGTTCCCTCACGGAAATGAGTGATCATCTCCTCCTCCATCTCGCGGAATCTCGGCTGCTGGCCAATGCCCGGTTTGCGGCGGATCTCCTGCATATAGTAGATCGTGGTGAGCTGAAGCTCCGGATTCTCTACTTTCACCTTACCCTCCGGCAGTTTGGAATAGTCCGGTCTTCTCACAAGATCTGTCAGCTGAATGGTCTGCGCATTCTCCGTGCCGAAATCCACGTTCAGGCCGTTGACACCCATCATAAACAGGCTGGAGTAGAAGCCCAGGAACTGTTTGTTCTCCAGCTTCACGGCAACGACCGGATTCTCCTGCTGCTTGTAATCCTCTGCCAGTTTCTTGGCATCCTCTTCGTTATGAAACAGGAATACCTGATCGTCGTAGCTCTCCGGTTCACAATATACATACGGCATCTTGGTACATACACTCATGATCACATAAATCTCCGGTGCTTTCTGAAGCTCTTCCAGAAATGCCTTCTTTTCATTCGTCTCCATGGTTATTCTGTCCTCTCTAAAGTTAATCGATACGGTAGGTAAAATTCAATAATTTTTTGCCCGCATTTCGTGATTCTATTATACCTTTTTTCTTCACAGTGGTCAAGTAAAAGTCCTGAAGGGAATCAGAGGGCTTCGATCCTTTTTTTGATCTGTGCGCTCCGGTCTTCGAAAAGAAGCTCCTGATTGTAGCGGTAATAACGCTCGCAGTCGTACTCCTTTAAGAAAGCGATGCAGTAAAAATCGGTGTTCAGTTCAGACAGAAAGACTACCAGCTCCTGGCTGTTCAAAAAGGCGGCTTCCATGAAATCAAACGCGTTTTCCAGCGTTTTTCCCGCCTCCTCAAAGGAAAGCTCATAGGCTTCTTTTTCGCCGCCAAACAGGGCTTTCAGAGCCGCAAAGCCTTCTTCTCCTTTCAGCGGTCCCTCCAGGCGGAGCTTCTCCTGATAGCCGCCGAGGATCCGGACGGTCTCCTTCAACGCCCGCTCTTCCCGGTGTTCCAGAAGCTCCTGCTGCTTTTTCTTTTCCCGCTCTACTTCCACCAGGGCGGTGAAGCGTTCCAGCGCCTCTGCCGTTTCTTCTGTTTCATCCAGATTTGCTTTCAGGTCTTTTAAAACAGCAAAGACCTTCTCTGTGACCAGTTCCTGTTCCATGCTCCGGCGGATCACCTTCTGCACGCCGGAAAGGAGCAGATGGACCACACTCATGCGTTCATCAAAGGAGGCATGCGCCACCTTGGCCTGCATCCGTTCAAAATTTTCTCCCCGGAGGATGGCCTCTACCTGGTAATCGCTCTGATATTTCTGATAAAGGTCATAGTAGGCTGCAAAATCCCGGGCGATCTTCGGATGCTGGATATACTGGAGCACAAGATCCGCATCCACGGTTTTCTTCAATTTTTCATAGACCTGGATGATCCTGGATAGGTCTTCCCAGCCTCTTGGCGTGGCAAATTTCCTTCCCTCCACCGTAGTCTCCATCTTGTAAAAATAAGAGCTTCGAAGGTTCAGATACGACAGTACTGCCGGATGGATTCCTTCTTTGTAGGCGTATTCTTTCCAGACGTCAAATTCCGGTTCTACGGGGATTTTTTTCACACGGTCCAGAGTCACGACATCAAAATCCCGGACGGATTTGTTATACTCCGGCGGGTTTCCTGCCGCCACAATGACCCAGCCATCGGGGATCGCATGGTTTCCGAAGGTCTTGCACTGAAGGAACTGGAGCATGGCCGGAGCCAGTGTCTCGGAGACGCAGTTGATCTCATCGATGAAAAGGATGCCTTCGGAAAGGCCGGTCTCCTCCATCTTATCGTAAACACTGGCCACGATCTCGCTCATGGTATACTCGGTCACTTCATATTCTTTTTCGCCATATTGTTTTTTCGAGATAAAAGGAAGACCGATCGCACTCTGTCTCGTATGGTGGGTGATGCTGTAGGCCACCAGTGCCACCCCGCATTCTCTGGCTGCCTGTTCCATGATCTGTGTTTTTCCGATCCCGGGTGCTCCGATGAGAAGAACGGGCCTCTGGCGGACTCTGGGGATCAGCCAGTCTCCGTACTCATCTTTACTAAGATATGCCTCCACGGCATCTATGATCTCCTGTTTTGCTCGCTTGATGTTCATTTTTTCTCCTTTTTCTATGCTTCAGGATATTGTACCCCTTATGACTGACAGGTTCCAAAGTTCACCCGTCTTACAGTATCAGCTTCATCGCCCAGGGCGGTACGTCTACGTCCCGGTAATCCTCCTGCATAAAGACGAAGACCGTATCGTAGGGCGGCATTTTCACCGGGAAAAGCCCATAGCCGTCTGTAAAGTAGATCAGTCCCCGGAGTCTGGTAAAGGCGCCTGCCTCCAGAAGCTGTGATACATAGGCAAAGGCCGGGCGGAAGTCCGTTCCGCCAAAGCCCCGGACGGTAAAATTATTCAGGTAACGTTCCATTTCCCTGCTGTCGTGGATCACCTGATCTTCCCGTATCTTTTCATCGCACTGGATGATGTGTACGTTGATCTTCCGGAAAAAGCTTTCGGATTCGGAAAGCACGGAATACGTTTCTTCCAGAAAGTGGCGGATCAGTTCGCCTTTGCAGGACATGGAGGTGTCGATCACGATCACAAAATCTTCGATCTTCCGGATTTCTTTTGTCTCCAGTGGTTCAATGAGCGGCATGTTCCCGTAATGCTCCAGTCCGTATGTGTAAAAAATATAATCAAAGGAATCCGGATCTACCTGCATTTCCTCCTTGAGGACGGAAAACTTCCTTAAAAATTCTTTGTAATCATAACGCTCTCTGTTTTCCACCCGGATCCGTTCCAGAAGGCTTTTGGAATCTCCTGCCGCCTCTTTGGCAAAGGTCTCCATCTCCGTCTGCATTTTTTCCCGGAGATCCTGCCACTCCTTCTGCCGGTTTCTGGAGGTGTTTCCTTTGCCCTCCCTCAGCCAGCGGCTGTGGTCGTCCAGCCGGAATTCTCCTGCCATCCGTTTCAGCGTTTCCTCATCCCGGAGTTCCTCCAGCTGATGATAAATGCCCTCTGCCGTCAGGACCTTCATCCGTTCCTTCAGCTGTCGGTAGCATTCCTTCCGGAAGGCTGCCGGTCTCCGGTAAAGTGCCGGAAGATACATTTCATCCAGAATGGATTCCACTGCCAGGTCACAGGCCAGATCCCAGCGGAGGGCATCTCTTTTCTCTCCCTGCCAGATGTGGCAGAACAGACAATGAAGGACTTCATGGAGATAGAGGCGGTTCACCTGCACTTTCCCGTTCACAAAGGCAGAAAGGAGCCAGTCCGGTGCAAAATACAGGAATTCACCGTCACAGCCCAGCGTCCCGCAGCCGGGATCCGGCTGGAAACGCAGGGCGGAAAGTGCCGTGTCCAGATAGCGCAGGGCGAAATAGAGCTCATTTCTGCTGTTTTTCAGGATATCTTCTGCGATGGAGAGCTTCTCTTCCTCTTTTTTCTGCAGCTCATGGATGGGATTTTTCCATTCCTTTTCTCTCAAAGTTCAAACACCTTCCTTTGGACTTTTGTATGTTTGTGAAGATGATCCATAAAAAGGCTCACTGCCTCCGTATCCTTCTGTTCCTGCGCCACGGCCAGCAGTTTTTCCAGAAGCGCTTTTTCCGGCTTCAGACGCGCAAGAAGCGTTCCAAGGTTTGCATATTCCCCGGAAAGCATCAGGAGCCGGGCTGCCTCCACAAAATGCTCCTGAATATGGGAAAGGTACTGTTCTTCCGCTTTTTCGCCCAGTTCCACCGGGTTTAACAGCCGTCCAAGCGCCATTTTCAGAACCACGCCTTCTTCCTCCCAGGCTCTCGCATAGGGGAAAAGCTCGTCGTATTCCCGGATATTCAGATTTTTCCGGACAAAACAGTTCCGGTAACGGAGGCCGCTTCCATGGATATGATTTTCCAGGATCCGGGCCGGCGTATTTTCCACCCCTTCTTCAAAAAATTCCGGGAACCAGAAAACACCCTGTACCGCTTCTTTTTTCCAGTCCACCCGGATGGTCTCCGGAAGCTCGGTCAGGATCTCCCGGAGAGCGGAGCTTCCGTCCGGAAGAACGGTGATCCGGATCTCTTCCACCTGATGGCAGCCCGTAAAGGCCCCGGCTCCCACATCCATGCAGGCTCCACCCAGAGCCAGCTGTGTAAGCTTCCTGCAGTTATAAAAAGCATAACGCCCGATTTTCTTTAACGTTTCCGGCAGGATCACTTCCCGTATCGCTTCTCCGGAGACCGCGGTCCTTTTTTCCGGCATTTCTTCTGTCTCCCTTGCCGGTTCGCCGTCTTCCCTGCAAAAATGGCCTTTCTGCATGGCTGTTTCCAGTTCTTTCTGATCGATGTGGTCGGAGAATGCATACGCTCCCAGTTCCGTCACCGGACGGCCTGCCACCGTTTCCGGCAGCATCACGGATGGATCCTCCCCAAAGCAGCGCAGGATACGGATGCCTGCTGCCGTTTCTTCATATAAAAATCTCATGGTTTCACCAGTCTTTCTTCGTTGTAAAATTTCAGCACAAAGACTTTCCGGTACAAGTATACCACAGATCAGAGGTTATGGGCAAAAGGTTGGTTGCACATTTTCCCGTAACACTTTATAATAGTACCAGGGTCCCAATATGAGCATAAAAGTGGAGCGTAAGCTTCACGGTATGCGGATAGTGGGCAGAATTCTATAAGGAGGTTTACAATCATGGCTGTACATATTCTTGAGAATGATCGTCTGGCCATCAGCATTGACGATCACGGCGCGGAGTTGTCCCGCATTTTTGACAAAAAAAATCAAAGAGAGGTGCTCTGGGAGGCAGATCCTCAGTTCTGGAAGCGTCATGCTCCCATTCTGTTCCCAAACGTAGGCCGTCACTATGAGGCTCATTACCGTTATCAGGGCGTGACGTATCCTTCTCAGGCACATGGTTTTGCCCGAGACACGGATTTTACCCTGGTTTCCGAGACGGAGACTTCTGTGACACACCGGATCACTTCCACTCCGGAGACCAGAACGAATTATCCTTTTGATTTTGTTCTCACGGTAACGCAGACGCTGAAGGATAATGAGATCCTGGTGGAATGGGATGTGGAAAATACCGGAGACGATGAGATGTATTTTACCATCGGCGGTCATCCGGCCTTTAAGGTACCGGCCCTTCCCGGCACGGCTTATTCCGATTACAAGCTTCTTTTCCATACGGAAAAGGATCCCGTTTATTTTCTCATTGACCAGAAATACGGTACGATCCTGGCAGACCAGTCCAGAGAGCTTCCTCTGGAAAACAACAGCGCACAGCTGACGGATCATATGTTTGATAACGATGCCCTTGTTTTCGACCATCAGATCGACTGGGCAGGGATCGGTTATCCCGACGGAACGCCTTATGTTTCCTTAAGCTGTCCGGGCTTTACCAGCTTCGGTATCTGGGCTGCCAAAGGTGCTCCTTTCGTCTGCCTGGAGCCCTGGCTGGGACGGGCGGATAATTACGGCTTCACCGGAGATCTCTCCGAGAAACCGGATATCAACCGTCTGGAAGCACACAAAACGTTCCACGCACAGTACACGATCACCATTCACTGACCCGCAAAAAGAGCAACAGGAAGGATCCGGACTACCGGTCTTCTCTGCTGCTCTTTTGCATTATTTCACTTCAAAGCCATATTCTACGGTTCCCTGTGAAAACTCCGCTTTCACAAGATAGATCCCTTTCTCGGAAAGATCCTTCAGTATAAACTGTTTTTTCCCTTTGTCATCCTTTTCTTCGGAGACTTCGACGGTCTCTCCCCGCTCCTCTGTTTCGGGATTTTCTTCTGTTTCCGTGGTTTCTTTTTCTTCGGAAGCTTCCGTTTCCTGTTTTGCCGTCACAGGGTCATAACGGAGCACCGATACCTTCTCCGGTCTTTCAGAGAAATACAGCAAGACATCGGTTTTCTCCTTCAGGCGGATATCATTGAAGACATTGCTCTCCAGGGTAAAGGCTCCATCCACGCTGATCCCCTTCTCTTCCCCGTCCTCATCCGTATAGCTCCAGGTATAACTGCCCCGGTCGGCAACGGCGCTCACCAGAGCTTCCTTCGTCCGGTATTCCAGGTTCAGATAAGGAGGCTCGGACGGATCCGGCTCCTGATAAACTTCATCCACGAGGCTTTCGTATTGCTTTGCATCCTCTTCGGTTCCCTGTTTGGTAACGACGATCCTGCTCACGCCGGGATACTGTCCCGGATAACTCTCCAGCATGATGCCGTCTCCGTAGATTTCCACCAGGTCACCGGTGGTAAGCTCCTCTGTCCCTTCCGGGATCGAAGCATCAAAGAGAACACCTGTGGACGTATCCACAAAAATCTGGAAATCTTCGCCTTTTTCGATATACATGGCTTTGATGGGCTGCGCTTCTTCTCCATGGCTCTGACAGCCTCCGACCAGAAAAACGGAAAAAGCTGCTGCAGCCAGAAGTAATTTTCGTTTCTTCATAAAAAACACCTCCGGTCTTTTTTCTGTTAGTATACCATTTCTGACCGGAGGTTATTGAAACTTTTTCTTAAAATATCTTAATTGTTATCAACCAGTTTTTCGATCCAGACTCCTTTTTTGACCAGGACATAACCCACCACGCATTTCAGAAGATCTGCGGCCTGACAGATGAAGTACAGGGGCAGGATGGGAATTCCGGTAAAGCGGCTCAGGCAGTAGGCCAGAGGGATGCTCACCACCCACACATAACCGCAGTCAAAGAAGAAGGTAATGACCGTTTTTCCGCCGGAACGGAGTGTGAAGTAAGAAGCATTGACAAAAGCATTGACCGGCATCATAAAGGCGGATACCCAGATAAAGTCTCTTGCCATATCACGGATCAGAGGCTCTGTGTTATAAAGCCGCGGGAAGAAGGGGGCAAAAAGCGCCATTCCCACACCAACTGCCGCACAGCTGGCCACAGAGAAAAAGATCAGCTTGGTATCGGTATTCTTCGCCTCTTCCATCTTTCCGGCTCCAAGGAGCTGCCCAACAATGATCGCCACTGCATTTCCCATCGCAATGAAGACAATGCTGAAAAGGTTGGAAATCGTAGAAGAGATATTCATGGCTGCCACCACGGAGAGTCCTCTCACGGAGTAGCACTGCATCAGGGCTGCCATTCCCAGAGACCAGAGTGTCTCGTTGAGCATAAGCGGTGTTCCTTTGCGGAAGATCTGCCCTGCCAGCTGACCGGGAATGTGGAAATTCTTGTATAAGCCGTGTGCGAAAGGATTTTCCTTCGTATGGCGGTGGATCCAGACGACCACAATGGCCATTTCCACAAAACGCGCAACGACCGTTGCCACAGCGGCACCCTCCGCTCCCATCTTCGGACAGCCGAATTTACCGAAGATCAAAAGGTAATTCAGCAGCAGATTCACCATAACGGAAATGAT
>CAKRQP010000031.1:0-19907 GCA_934393555.1 uncultured Lachnospiraceae bacterium | reverse complement strand
CATCTTTTTATTCTTCCATGGTCCACTCGGCAATGTTCCAGAAGATTCCTACGCCATGGTGACCCATAACGGTATCCGCATCGATTCCCTGAATGGAGGATTTTGCCACGTAGTTGGCATCAATATAGCAAATGAATGCAAATGCCGGATCCTTTGCCAGCTCTTCCTGGAATTTGTCGTAAGCTTCTTTCCGGACTGCCGGATCATCAGACTGACGTGCCTCTGTCAGATACTGGTCTACCAGAGCATTGGAATAACCGGAATAGTTGGCACCTTTGTCAGTTCCGAATACTTTGTAGGTATGGTCATCTGCATCAAAAGGACTTCCCCAGCCGATGAGATAAGCCATCTGTCCGCCCCAGTCTACCTGTGCCGGGATTTCCACGGTCACATCCAGACCGATCTCTTTGAGCTGCTGGGCTGCTGCCTGTGCGATATCGATACGAACCTGGTCTCCTGCTCCGACACTGATGACAAAACCAAGTTTCTCGTCATTTCTGTAGTAGAAGCCGTCATCACCCATGGTGCAGCCGGCACTCTCCAGGATCTCTTTTGCTTTTTCCGGATTGTAATCATAATGCTCTACATTTTCGTTGTCATAAATGTTTCTCTGTAAAGGACCGTAAGCCGGCATTCCCTGTCCCAGAAGGACTGCCTGAATGATGGCTTCCCGGTCGATTCCATAGCAGACAGCCGGAATGATATCTTTGTTCTCTGTCCAGTATTCATTGTTGAAATTAAAAAGAATACCACGATAATCAGAGGTTTTCATATCATAGCAGGTATAGCCCTCTTTATCTGCAAAGCCCTGTGCGTCCTTCGGAGTAAGAAGTGCAAGATCCAGTTCGCCGGAATCCATCTGGAGTGCTTTTGCATTGTCATCCGGTACGATCTTGAAGATGACCTCATCGATATTCGGCTCACCCTTGAAATAGTCTTCATTTTTCTCAAGCACAATGGCCTGTCCCTCATCCCATTCCGTCATTTTATACGGGCCGGTTCCGATCGGATGACGGAAAAAGTCAGACTCCTGCATGTTTTCACCTTCCAGAAGATGCTCCGGAAGAACCGCCATGGTCATATAGTCCAGAAATGCCACGTTGGGGGCATCCAGTTTAAAAGAGATCGTATGATCGTCGATCACATTGATCTCCTGTACATCCTCATAGTTCGGCGCATTCTCAGAACCATTTTCCGGATCCATGATGGCTTCAATGGTAAATTTTACGTCATTGGCGGTGAAAGCTTCACCGTCATGCCATTTGACTCCCTCTTCCAGATGGAACGTGTAGGTACAGGTCTCCTCATCAAACTCCCAGCTTTTTGCCAGTGCCGGAACCACCTGATTCTCTCCGTCATGGGCAGTCAGTCCGTTAAAGATCAGAATGTTGATCTCCCCATGCTCATCCATTGCCGGATTGATCCTTGTATAGTCTCCACTTCCATATACAAGAGTAGATGCGTCTGCATTCATAGACACTGCGCCTAAAAGACAGGCAAAAGCCGCCCCTAAAAATAAACCCTTCTTCAAATCTCCAATCTCCTTCTTTTTTTATATTATAGTCACAATGGAATCATTATAGCAGTCAAAGAAGGAGGGCGGAAGCCACGGTGGGGGATGTTTTTTCAATCTTTTTTAAAAAACTTTTTGTTTTTCTCTCTTTTTCCGTTCATACCTGGTCATGGTCTCCTGATCTGCAAAAAATACAGACTGAAGAAGTTTCTTTGTATAATCCGAAGAGCTGTGATGGATGATCTGATCCGTCACTCCGCTTTCTACGATTTTTCCATCATACATAACCGCGATCCGGTCACAGATATTGCTTACGAGTGCCAGATCATGAGAGATAAAAAGACAGGTCATTTTTTTCTTTTTCTGTATTTCCACAAAAAGATCCATGATCTGTGCCTGAACCGAGACATCCAGTGCACTTGTGATCTCATCACAGATCAGAAATTCCGGCTCGATCATCAGTGCCCTGGCAATGGCCGCGCGCTGACATTCTCCGCCGCTGAGTTCAGAGGCATGTCTGTCATAATATTCTTTTTTCAGTCCGACCAGTTCCAGGTTTTCCAGTGCTCTCTTTTTCCGTTCTTCCTTCGAAAGCTTTGTATAATACCGCAGAGCTTCCTCCAGCCCTTTTCCAATGGTCATGGCCGGATTAAAGGAAAGACGCGGATTCTGAAATATCATCTGTCTTTTCTGGCCGTATTCCTTCTGAAGCTTCCGGCTGCCTTTCGCCAGAAGGTCGATCCGTCCGCCTGGTCCCTCCATATAGACGGCTCCACTGTCCGCCTTTTCCAGTCCTGCGACAAGATTCGCCAAAGTGCTTTTTCCGCTGCCGCTCTCTCCGATCAGCCCGAAGCACTCTCCCGGATACAGTTCAAAACTGACGTCACAGACTGCGTCTATGCTCTTTCCCTGTTTCTGAAAGGTCTTGTTCAGGTGTTCCACCTTTATCCATCCCTGTCTGTCCATCATGTCCCTCCGCCCAGGATCCAGTGCGTCGGTGAGACAGCCACCGGCTTCCCTTCCGTTATCTCTTCCGTATAGGGGATCTGCTTTTCATACGTTTCTCCGAATTTTGGAATCGCCCGGATCAGTGCTTTCGTATAGGGATGCTCTGCTTCCAGAAGGATCTCTTCCTTTTTTCCCCATTCCACCAGTTTTCCTTTGTACATGACTCCCACATAATCCGCCATGTAAGCAATGACTCCCATATTATGTGTTACCATCAGGATGGACGTGCCAAAATTTTCCCGAAGTTCCATCAGAACATCGGCTGTCTGAGACTGTACCGTTACATCCAGTGCACTCGTAGGCTCGTCCGCCAGCAAAAGCCTGGGATTACATACCATTCCAAGTGCAATGGCAGCACGCTGGCACATTCCGCCGCTCAGCTCAAAAGCATAGGAATCCAGGATCCGCTCCGGATCCTGAAAATGCAGCTTTTCCAGAAGTTCTCTTCCTCTGTCCAGCGCTTCTTTTTTCGATACCTTTTCATGCACGCGTACCGCCTCGCAAAACTGCTTTCCGATGGTCGTAACCGGATCAAAAGAACTCTCCGGCTGCTGAAAGATCATGGCAATGTCTTTTCCCCGGATCTTTTCCAGCTCCCTGTCTTTCATCCGCTGCAGCTGACGGCCTTCAAACAGGATATCGCCGGCAGTGATCCTTCCTTCTCTTCCAAGAAGTCCGATGATACTGCGCAGCATGGTTGATTTTCCGGAACCGCTTTCTCCCGCGATCCCTACAATCTGACCAGCCCCCACAGCCAGGGAAAGGTCCCGGACTGCGGGGGTGTTCTGATATGAGATATTCAAATGGTTTATTTTCAGCATGGTCACTCTTCGATATCGATTTCGTTTGTCATAAGATAATACTCTGAGGGATTGATCTCAAAACCGCTCACTTTTTTGGAATAAGCACAGATCAGCTGCTGATCTGCCACAAAATCAAACGCTCTGTCCTTCAGAAGTTCTGCGCAGACCTGTTTTGCGATATCGGTTCTTTCCTTCTCATCAAAGGTTGCCTTCAGTTTTTCTGAAAGCCCGTCTACCGTTGCATTGGAATAATGACCGTAGTTATTGCTGCCATTGGTTTCAAACATCATGCTTATCATATACTGGGCACTTCCGGTTGGAGCCATGGCATAATTCAGGATCGCCATATCAAAGGCTCCGTTTGTCAGAGAATCATCCAGCACATCAAAGGTCTCGATCTGCATATCAATACCGATATCCGCAAGCTCTGCCTGCATCATATCTGCCAGCTGCAGACACTCCGTATTATAACTGTAGGTAATGGCATGGATCGATAAGGGTTCGCCGTCCTTGTCCAGAATACCGTCCTGATCTGTATCTTCATAGCCGGCTTCTTTTAAGAGAGTTGCTGCTCCCTCCGGATCATATGCGGTCACTGCATTTTCCATTCCCTCGGTGCTTCCGTAAGGAAGGGTCTCCGGATAAATACCATAAGAAGCGGTTGCATAACCATTATAGACGATATCTGCAAAGCTTTCTCTGTCGATACACATACCGATGGCATTTCTCACATTCACATCATCCACCCCGGCATGCTCCAGATTATACATCAGGAAATTTGCTCTTGTGGAGGTGGCGCTGTCCATTGTCACAGCCTCATTGTTTTCGAAAATCTTGGTACCGCTGGCCGGAAGCTGGGCGATCAGATCGATCTCTCCATTCTGGAGAGCCATATTGAGTGCCTCGGTGTCATCGATGATCTTCAGATCCACCGTATCCACCTTCGGTGTACCGCCCCAGTAATTTTCATTTTTTTCCATCTGTACTTCTGTCATGGCAGAAAAAGAGGTTGCCACGAACGGACCGGTACAGGACACTCCGAGTTCCGGATCGACCTCTTTCTCTGCGTCATAAATTCCAAGCAGCGGATCACACAGATCATTCAGGATCGTGGGGTTCGGTGTTTCCGTAACAATGGTCAGTACCTGACCGTCTGCCTCCATGCTGGCGATTGCCAGTGTGGAACCGGCCCGGTCATTATTGGCATAGGTACGCTCAAAACATTTTTTTACCGCTTCTGCGGTGACCGGATTTCCATCGGAAAAGGTAACCCCGTCACGAATGGTAAATTTCCAGGTCAGGTCATCTACATTTTCATAGCTTTCAGCGATCCAGGGCTGCGGTACATAGCTTGCATCAAGCCGGAACAGATTCTCACTGATCCCATAGATTGACATGATCCACCCGTCCCAGTTGTAAGCGACATCCAGACTTTCCGCTCCGAAAAATCCCGTTGTGGCTCCTGCCGTAAAATGTTTTCCACTTTCTGCCGCATTTACACTGCTCATCGGCATTGCTGCGATCATTGCCGCACACATGATGACTGCTGCTTTTCTTTTCATTCTCGTATCCTCCTTTTTTGTCTATCTACATTTCTGCTTCCGTGTCGAGCAGGTCTCTCAGACTGTCACCCAACAGATTGAAAACCGTCACTACAACAAACAAAGCAATTCCATTAAATACAATGATCCAGGGTGCCGTCTGCAGATAATCCTTTGCTTCACTCATGACTGCTCCCCATTCTGCCGTAGGTCTTACCGCCCCGAGTCCCAAAAATGACAGCCCGGCCATGCTTAAGATCACACTTCCCACATCCAGCGCAGCTGTTACCAGAAGAGAGGGCATAACGTTCGGCAGGATGTAACGGAACAGGATTGCAAGCTTTCCCGCCCCGCAGACTTTTGCCGCCTTCATATAGGGAACCTCCCGTAAAGAGACGGTCAGGCTTCTCGCCAGACGGCAATACGTTGTCCAGTATACGGCACACAGGGAAAGAACTCCGTTTATGACTCCGTTTCCCAGAATCCCAGCAATGGCCACCGCCAGGATAAAAGACGGAAACGCCTGAAAGATCAGGGTGATCTTCATGATGATGTTTTCCCAGATCCCGCCTGCAAAACCGGCTGCTGTACCAAGCAGCGTCCCCACTGTAAAAACGATCAGTACAACAAACAAAGCGGAAAAGATCGACGTTCTGCTTCCTTTTATGACCCGGCAAAATACGCAGCGCCCCAGATTGTCTGTCCCGAAGGGATATTCCAGGCAGGGCTTCTGGAATGCATGACGCATATCCGGTTTAAAAGGAGCGTGATGAAGCCACTTCTCCCCGCCGAAAGCAGCTGCAAACAGAAGAAACAGCAAGATCAGAGAAACGATCAGCCATATCCTGCTTTTTTTCTTTTTATCCATCCTTTTCCACCCCTTTCCGTACTCTCGGATCAAAGAACTGGTAGGATGCATCGACTGCAAAATTGATCACCAGAAAAATAAGCGCCATCCAGACCACATAGCCCTGGATCACCGGATAATCTCTGTAATTGATGGCATCCACGGCCATTTTTCCGACTCCCGGCCAGGAAAAAATACTCTCCACAATGGTCGTTCCTCCCATCATATTTCCAATGGATATTCCAAAAAGTGTCACCAGCGGCAGCATACTGTTTTTCAGTACATGCCCGAAAAGGATCTTCCGCCGGGATATTCCTCTGCTCTTCAGACCATCGATATACCCTTTGGAAAGCTCCTTCAGCACGATCGCCCGAACCTGACGGATATACCAGGCTGACAGTGTCAGGGCAAGAACCAGTGCCGGCATCAGGATCCCTTTCCAGTTTCTGGTCGCGATCACAGGAAGAAGTCCGAGCTTCAGAGCCAGAACATACATGAGCAGCAACGCCACAAAAAAGGATGGAAGAGAAGAAAACAGATACGTCACTCCTCTCCAGATGTTATCAAACAGACCGTTTCGGTGCTGCGCACAAAGGATTCCCACCGGAAGAGATATCAGGATCACCAGGATCATCGATACCGCCGTAAGAGCAGCCGTATAAGGGAGATTTTTTGCCAGCTCCTGTGCCACTTCTTTTTTGGATTTATAAGAGGTTCCAAGATCACCTTTACACAGCTTCACCAGCCAGTTTTTATACTGCACCAGAAGCGGCTGATTGATCCCAAGCTCTTCTCTCCTGGCTTCCAGCTGTTCTTCTGTCACCATCATTCCTGACTTTTTCAGCATCCGTTCTGCCGCATCTCCCGGCGACAGCCAGGACAAAAGGAAGGAAAGAAACGTGATCCCCACAAGCAGGATCAGCGTCTGTATCCCCGCATGCAGCATACGTTTGATCCATCGGTTCTGTTTCATGGTTTTCCCTCTTTTTCTGCCCGTATCATAAACATAGGGGTATTTCCATACAGAAGTTTTTCCTTCTCATCCCACATTTCCTCTATGATACTGCGCTCACAGGAGATCTTTTTGTATCCGATCCCCTCCAGAAGCCCCATATCCCAGTCCGGTCTTTTCTTATTTCCAAGAACATGACCTCCAACGGTCCGTTCATGTTCCTCTGTATCTTTGTGGTCTGATTTTTTATCAAAAGCATCTCCGTAAAGGCGGATACATTCCTCCCGTCGTCTCAGGCTTTCCGCCCTCAGCTTTTCATCACATTCTGTCAGATGCCAGTTGGCATCAAAAATCAGCAGTGTTCCACCCGGCTTGAGGACGCGCAGCCATTCCTTGTAAACCTTTTTATGGTCGCGGAGCGTATGGGTCAGATTCCGGCTGATCACGGCATCAAAGGTGTTGTCGGCAAAATCCAGCCGGTGACAGTCCATCCGCCGGAATTCGGGAACAAGACCTGCATGAAGCGCTTTCGCCCGGGCTTCCTGCAGCATTTTTTCCGCTCCGTCCACACCAATGGTCTCCACACCTGCCTGATTCAGCAGGATCGTAAAAAATCCCGGTCCGCAGCCGGCGTCCAGGATTTTGGGTTCCCGGACAGAAGAAAGATTTCCCAGAATTTTTTCTTTCCATTTTTCCACCCGGAAACTGTTCAGCTCGTCATCTATGATCCAACTGTAATTTTCTGCTCCATCCGACCAGTAACGGTCGATCTCCTTCTGATCCAAGTCTTCCATTCTTTTTCTCCTGACAAACATACTTTCCAACGGACATTTTACAAAGGCCTGAAACCCTCGGTTTTCAGGCACTTTGCTTTGAACGGTTAACAGTTTAACATAATAAAATCCCCCGCCGCAACCCACGGTGGGGGATTTTTTTCAACAAATTTTTCATCGATTTCCAGAAAACGAGGCATATTCCGATCTCAGATCGAAAATATGCCTCGTTACAATTGGAAACTTTAATTATACATATAACAGCTGTATTCAGTCTTATACATCAGTGTTAATTTGGAGGTATGACATATTTGACTTGTCCCCATTATATTTCATGATGCAGACAGGCGCAAGCACCCTGGGGGGATATAATTTTTATTGCTTTCCCACCCTTGTCAAATCCAAAGACACCTCTGAAAATTCACAGCCGCAGACGTGTACATTTTCCCCATCCGGGGGTTCAAACACGGTTTAATGTGTCCCGTCAACCACTTCCATGCCCTTTTCTTCCAGCATTTCCATGATCTTTGCTATGGTCTTACAACGTACTCCTTCTTTGTTTTTGGTGCAGATACCGACATGAACGGTCTCCACGCCTTCCTGCTGCAGCCGTTCCACTTTTTCCAGGATTCCCGCATCGGTTTCGGGATCATTTCCACAGCCGTTACAGCGCATGAAGGCTACCACTTCCACATCCATTCCCTGGTAACGTTCAAAAGACCGGATCCTTTTGTTGAAAGCCGTAAAACAGGCGGCTCCGGCACAGACTTTGTTCGAATTTAAACAGTTTAACATAGCGATCTTTTTCATTTGTAAATTCCTCTCAATAAAATAAAATATGCATATTACCTTTGCTGTCTTCCACGATATCACTCTCCACCTCGTAGATCTCCCGGATCAGTTTCCGTGTCAGGACCTCCCTGGGAGTTCCCTCGGCAACGATCTCACCGTTTTTCAATACATACAGGCGGTCACAGAACATGGCTGCAATATTCAGATCATGAATAGCGGAGATCACCGTTACATCCAGCTGCTTTACAATCTTCAGAAGCTGCAGCTGATGGGTAATATCCAGATGGTTGGTTGGTTCATCCAGAATGAGGCAGGGTGTCTGCTGGGCGAGGGCCCGGGCAAGGATCACTCGCTGCTGCTCACCTCCGGAAAGTGTGGAGAAGCTCCTGGCTGCAAAACCTGCCATCCCTACTTTTTCCAGTGCTTCTGCCACAATGGCATAATCCTCGGCATTGTCCCTTTCCAGGGCTTTTTTATGAGGGGAACGGCCCATGAGGACCACTTCCCGCACAGAAAAATCAAAATTATAATAATTGTGCTGAGCCACCACGCCCATACTTCTGGCGGATGCCTTGTAATTCATCTCTTTCAAAGACTTTCCATCCAGAAAGACGGCTCCGTCATCCGGCGAAAGCACCCGGTAAACGCACTTGAGCAGCGTGGATTTTCCGCTTCCGTTCGGACCGATCAGTCCCACAAATTCCCGGTTTCCCGCCTCCATGGAAACACCCTTTAAAATGGCGTCTGCTCCGTAGGCTAAACGAATATCCTCTGCTTTGATCTTCATCCTCTGCCACCTCCGAATCCGTAAGACCGGCGTACCATCAGGTAGATAAAGCACGGTGCACCTATGATGGAAACCAGGATACCGATGGGCATTTCTGAATTTTTCAGGATCACACGACAGCCCACATCCGCCCAGATCAGGAAAATCGCTCCCACCAGGGCGCAAAGCGGCACCAGCCTTCTGTGGTCTGTCCCAAAGATCATCCGGACTGCATGAGGGATGATCAGACCCACAAATCCAATGGTTCCTGCCGCATAAACAGCAAAACCTACCATCAGGGAAGAAAGGATCATATAGAGATTCCGTGCACGATGGAGATCCGTTCCCAGTGTAATAGAAGCCTCATCTCCAAGGAGCATCAGATTCAGATTCCGGAACTGTGACCAGAAGATCAGGGTTCCGATGAAGATCACCGGAAGAAGCACTGCCACCCGCTGCCATTTTGCTCCGGCCAGGCTTCCCATGGTCCAGAACATGATCTCTGCGGTGGCATTTTTGTTATTCACGATATAAATGGCAAAATTTCCGATGGCAGAACAGACAGAACTCACCGCCATTCCTGCCAGGATCAGCTTGCCTGCATTGGATCTTCCTCCGATATTCGCGATAAAAAGAACCAGAAAGGACGTCCCCATGGCTCCCAGAAAGGCCATGACACCAACGGAATTCGCTCCGAAAAGTGCTCCGAAGCCGAAAAGAACGCCGATAGTGGCTCCCAGAGAAGCGCCGGAGGAAATTCCCAGTATATACGGGTCTGCCAGGGGATTTTTCACCACTGCCTGCATGACCACGCCGCAGACTGCCAGTCCCATACCCACACAAAGGGCAAGGATCACCCGGGGAAACCGGATGATCCATACCACATCATGGACAGCTCCTTCTGCAAAGTCTGAAAATTTCCTGATATGCAAAAGTTCATAAGCAACGACACTGTAGACTTCCTTCACCGAAAGATCGGCATTTCCAAAGGTAATGGATGCCAGAATGGAAAATACCAGCAGCGCCAGCAGTACGATCAGGACGGTAGTAAAACCGAGAGAGGAAAGTCCTACCCTGTTTCCCCGTCCGCTGTCACGTTTCTTCACTTTTTAACTCCTTACTCGATACCCAGATCGGTATCCGGATACAGACCATTTGCAAAGGTCACGATTCCGTCTTTGGTACGGGTTGCGCTTGCATACATCTCACTGAGCATGATCGGAACCACACGGCCGTTCTTTACGGCATCCAGGCTCTGATAAGCTTCATCCTTGAGGAGCACATCCAGTTTCTCCTGTTTTACGGTCTCAGGATCATCTCCGGAATAAGGCATATAAACGACAAAGATCACATCCGGGTTTGCTGCGATCACGTCTTCTTTTCCAACGCTGGAAGCATCCGGATTTGCCAGCTCGCCGCCCAGCTGAGTCAGCATATCGCCGCCCAGGGTTGCACTTCCGTAGTTGGTAAAGGTATCATCCCAGGATTCCAGGATCATGGCAGTCGGCTTCTCTTCGATGGATGCCGTTGCCTCTGTTACCTTTGCGATGGTATCCTTCATATCATTTACGATCGCTTCTGCTTTGTCCTGTACATCAAAGATCGTTCCGATGTTCAGGATATCTGTATACTCATTTTCCAGTGTGCGGGCATATTTTACATCACCGGTACTGAGACGGGTATTCGTATTGATGTAAGTGTTGGTTCCTTTTTCTACCCAGCCTGCTGCATCACCCAGCGTCTTGTCTCCGAAAAGAGAGCCCCAGGAGAAGATCATATCCGGCTCAAGCATGGTCACGGTCTCAAGAGACGGTGTAAACTCATCCAGATAATCTGTTTTGGAAAATGCTGCTTTCTGATCTTCGGGAACCTCATTGTCCAGTCCTGCGGTTGCCACGATATGATCCTCCAGGCCCAATGCCAGAAGGGTTTCGATACAGCCCTGGTAGACTGCCAGCACCTTCTCCGGTGCTTTTTCATAAGTGGTCTCAAGTTCCAGTCCGTCACTTCCATAGGTCGTAATGGTAACCGGATACTCTGTCTTTTTCTGTGAGTCTGAAGCCTCTGCTGCTTCGGTCTCACCCTCACTCACTGCTTCCGTTGCCTGATTCTCCTCTTTGATGGCCTCTGCATCTTTTCTCTCAGCTGCGAAAGATACACTTCCGAAGGTCATTCCTGCTGCCAGGATCAGGGCTGTCATTTTTGCTGCGACTACTTTTCTTTTCATGTTGCTGCTCCTTTTCTTTTGTTGCAGATGACACAGAAAATGTTTACCGGCAGCCGCCGTCTCTTTTCCGTTCATCTGTTATTTGATGATGCCACGGTCAAAAGGTCAAAAAGCCGTTCATGCTTGCATGATAAGGCTTTTGAACTTGGGACCCGCAAAACATGAGAAAGTAGCGATTTACGTAGTAAATCAGCGGATTTCGAATGTTTCTAGAATTGCGGGAGCTGCTTTGCAGCAGAGCAATTCGTAGGCATCATTTGATCGTGCGGACCGAAAAATCCCATCCGCCATGTTTTTTTGAGAACGGCAATCGAAAAGTATCCTTCTTATAGACAGAAGACCACTGTTACGGGAGTTCGCTTCTGCCGGATCTGAGCAGGTTTCCTGACTCTGAGTATCTTCACCTGGATCCCGTCTTCTCACGGTAAGACCGCAATGACATCTGTAGGACCCGGCTCCTCTCTTACAGTGACCAGTTCGTTCAGGATTTTCACCTGATTCCCTCTCCCTGCCGAAACGTTCTCGATATCCGGCAGTCACTCAAATCCCCTGTTCCATTGTCCTAATAAACTTAACATAAACAAGGAAGGTTTGCAATGAGTTTTTCATACGGAAATCCGCTTTGATCCGCCGCTTGCTTTCTCTTTCCGACTCATGTAAACTATGATCGTGGAGATCCGCTATTCTTCCATAAACCCATATGCATCAACAGAAAAGAGAGGTATTTTCCATGACAGATACATCCGCTCCCCATACCGATCCCGGTCTTGAGGGAAATGAAAAAATCGAAGCAGCCATTCTGGCTCTCCAGCAGGAAGCCAGCCAGGAGTTTCTGGCCCATGCACTGACCGTACTTCGCCGCCGCATGCGGGAGAAGGGTCAGCTGATCCTGGCTGTAGAGCCGTCTGCGGGAAAAGAGCAGCTCGCACTGAAAACCATTCAGACACCGGATGGCAATCTCTGGTGGGTGGCTTTTACCAGTTTTGAAGAACAGAACCGGGGCGGCGGCAGCGTCATGTCCGGTTTTCTCGCAGATATGGATCAGCTTTTCCCTTCCGCCATCCCCACCGACGGCATCCATGGCATCATCCTCAACCCCTGGAACCGTACCCTGATGCTGGACAAAACACTGCTCCAGATCATTCTTGGAAGCAATTAAAAAAGGAGGTTTTTCTCATGAGTATTTCCTTAGATCCTGAAAAAACACTGAAACTTGTCCGTTATGATCATCTGAACAGAACCGTGGTTCCCGGTCAGATCCTTTTTGCCGGATCCAGCCTGATGGAGCAGTTTCCCGTCCACGAATTTCAGCTGGGCGCCGGTCTTTCTTCTCTGATCTATAATCGCGGCATCGGCGGTTTCACCACAGCAGAAATGTTGGAACATATGGAAACCTGCGTCTATGCACTCCGACCCGCCCGGATTTTCCTTAATATCGGCACCAATGACATGAATCCCGACGATTACCGGAAGGAAGAACTGATGGAGCGCTATGAAAAAATGGTGAAAGAGATCCTCGCTCATCTTCCCGGCGTTCAGCTCACCCTTCTGGCTTACTATCCCGTCAATCATGAAGCTGCCTGCGATGACAGCTGGTTCTTTTACCGGACCAACGAACGGATCCGCGAAGCCAACGAAGCGGTAAAAGCTCTGGCCCAAAAATATAACCTGGGTTTTCTCGACCTCAATGCTCCTCTCATGGATGAAAAAGGCAGGCTGAAAGCAGAATTTACCATCGATGGTGTCCATATGTATCCCAATGGCTACCGGGAGGTATGGAAACAGCTGGCTGGTATTTTACAGTAAAAGTCAATATTCTGCAATTTTTTATCAAAATATCGGTAGAATTTTCCAAAGAAAAACATTATACTGCAAAAAAAGGGAACTGTTCAGAACCACTTACAAAAAATGGAGGTTTACACACTATGATTTCACGATTTTCCTATGGCCATGTCATCGAGACGGAGGCCATTCTTCAGAAACCTGCCGCAGATAACGGGGTACTCCCTCTCCTGTCGGTGGATGAAGCTTCTCTTTCCTTCACTTATTCCATGGCGGATGACGACAAGGTCTACGGTCTGGGCGAAAATGTCCGCGGGATCAACAAACGCGGCTGGATCTACCAGAGCAAATGTTCGGATGAGCCGGAGCATCTGGAAGACCGCCGTTCTCTTTACGGTGCCCACAATTTCTTTGTGGTAAGCGGAAAAGAAACCTTTGGTATTTTTGTCGATTACCCGGGAATCCTCACCTTCGACATCGGATATACCCGTTACAGTGAACTGAAAATCACCGCTTCTGACTGGAATCTGGATGTCTATGTCATCACCGGAAGCGATGTCAAGGATATCATCCACCAGTTCCGCCAGCTCATCGGCAGAAGCTTTGTGGTTCCCAAATGGGCCTTCGGCTACGGTCAGAGCCGCTGGAGCTATATGTCTGAAGATGAGATCCGGGAAGTCGTAAGAAAGCACCGGGAGCTTCAGATCCCTCTGGACAGCGTTTATCTGGACATCGACTACATGGAGCGCTACAAGGATTTCACCCTGAATAACGAAACCTTCCCTGATTTTGCTAATTTCAATCAGGAAATGAAAGAGGACCACATTCATCTGGTGCCCATCATCGATGCCGGCGTCAAACAGGAAGAAGGCTATCCCGTTTACGAAGAAGGACTGAAAAAAGGTTATTTCTGTACAAAAGAGGACGGAACCCCCTTTGTAGCTGCCGTATGGCCGGGCAAAGCACTTTTCCCGGATATGCTGAACAAGGAAGCCCGTGACTGGTTCGGCGAACAGTACAAATTCCTGCTGGATCAGGGTGTCGAAGGTTTCTGGAACGACATGAACGAACCTGCCATTTTTTACACGGAAGATCGTCTGAAAGAAGTTCTGGACAAAATAGATGACTATAAAGACCGGAACCTGGATATGAATGAATTCTGGGGAATGACTGCTCTGGTGGGAAGTCTCAGCAACAACACAGAGGATTATACCCGTTTCTATCACAACATCCAGGGAGAAAAGGTATCTCATGACCGGGTACACAACCTGTTCGGCTACAATATGACCCGGGCCGCCGGAGAAGCCTTCGAACGTTTAGAGCCGGATAAAAGGATCCTGATGTTCTCCCGTTCTTCCTATATCGGCATGCACCGTTACGGCGGTATCTGGATGGGTGACAACAAATCCTGGTGGTCCCATATCCTTCTGAACCTTCATATGCTTCCATCCCTGAACATGTGCGGTTTCCTGTATACCGGTGCTGATCTTGGCGGCTTCGGTGCGGATACCACAGAGGATCTCATGCTCCGCTGGCTGGCTCTCGGCATTTTCACACCGCTTATGAGAAACCATTCCGCTCTCGGCACCCGCCGTCAGGAGGCGTATCAGTTTGAAAACATGGATGGTTTCCGTCACATCATCGGGCTCCGTTACCGACTGCTGCCCTACCTTTACAGTGAGTATATGAAAGCGGTCTTAAACGATGAAATGATGTTCCGTCCTCTCGCTTTTGATTATCCGGACGACAAACACGCCAAAGCGGTGGAAGACCAGCTTCTTCTTGGAGACGGCATGATGATCGCCCCTGTTTACGAGCAGAATGCTGACGGCCGTTATGTTTATCTGCCGGAATCCATGAAACAGGTGCGTTTCTCTGCAGACGGCACAGTAGAAGAGACCATTCTTCCGGCAGGCCACCATTTTGTGGAGATCCCGCTTACCGATGTAGTCCTCTTCATCCGTCCGAACCATCTGATCCCCCTTTCCAGAGGCGGTCAGTGTGTTGATGAGGTTGATTTCGAAGCGCTCACTTTCCTTTCTTATGTTACAGAAGGAAACGAAGCTGTTTACACGTATTATCACGATGACGGTTACGAAAAAGATTACGAGAATCCGGCCCATCTGAGTGAGATCCGTATCTTACCGGATGGAACCGTCCAGAGATAAACAGAAGAAACGGGTGGCTGTTTTTTTGGCAGCCACCCGTTTCTTCTGTTTCTTCCAAACTTTGTAACTGTTCAGGACATTCAGAACTGTTACCTAACTTTTTTACATCAACGTATAATACCACAGGTTCACGATCTGCCCTTTCAGCTGTTCAAAGCTCCAGGTCTCACTGCTTCGGATCAGGCTGTTCGGATCATTTACGGTAAAGAAGCCTCCTTCATATCCCGTCAGCACGATAAAATGACCGCTGGAAGTAAAATCTCCTGGTCCCACACTGGCAATGATGGGGTGCCCCGCTGCCAGCTGATTCGCCATGGCGGCTTCATCAAGCCCCAGTTCTGTCCCGCTGATTCCAAATGCTTCCGCCCCATACGTCATCAGATCCCAGGAAGTATCCTGACTTTCCGTCAGGAAACCATTTGCGGCACTGTAAGCAGCTGCCACGGCAGGCGTAATGTCGCTTCTTCCCGTCAGTCCGCAGGCTACCATGGCAATACAGGTCGGACCGCAGCCGCTCACTGCCACGATCGTACTGCTCCCGTAAGGCGCATACCCCCAGCGCCTGTCCCACTGGATCAGAAGCGGGATCACACCGGTCGTCACATCTCCTACCGTATCTGCCGGTTTTGAACCTTTCATTTCCGGATAATCCACTGCAAACCCTAACGTTTCCTCATTCTGACAGACCATGCGAAGCACCTTGTCCGGATATTCCTCTTCTCGGTCCAGGATCTGCCGGTATCGTTCATCCGAATCCGCCAGACTCTGCAGCGTATCCAGATAACCGGCTCTGGCCTCCGGATCAGAAAGCATCAGCTGCCCTGCATCGCTTCCGGCCTCGTCCTGATAAGCTTCCTGCCACATCTCCTCTGCCTGCCGGTTCTGATACCAGCGGATCGCTCCCAGGCCAAACACCATGACCAGGAAACCGCTCAGGATTCCTCTTTTCAGCCGTCTTTTTGTCCGTTCCACCTGTCGTATGCGTTCCAGCTGCTTCCTTTTTCTGCGTTCGTTTGTCAGTCTCTCTTTATCTGCTGTCAGATCACTCGTCATATCATTATCCTCTTTTCCGGATCTTCCAAAAAAATCCTTCTCTGACACCATTATAAAAATCCCGCCTGCCAAAGTCCTCGCTGAAATGTAATCCTTTTGTAAACATAAAATCAGGGAGCTCTTTTGAGCCCCCCGGAAATCCTGTTTTCCTTATCAGAGAAGTGCCTGGTAAATATCTCTTTTTCCCACACCTCTGTCCTTTGCCACCTGTTTCATGGCTGTCTTTTTATCCATTCCCTGCGACAGATAATGCTCCATATGCTCCGGAATCGTCAGGCTCTCCCAGGATTCCTGCTGCTCTTTCCGGATGGTCTCAAAGCTTTTTCCTTCGATGACCAGCACACATTCCCCTTTTGGATCCTGCTCCCGGTAAAAAGCCAGTGCCTGGGAAAAAGTCGTGGCAAAAGCGGTCTCATGCTTCTTCGTCAGCTCCCGGCAGATCGTCAGCCGCCTGTCTCCCAGTACCTCCTGCAGTTCCGTCAGTGTCCGCACCAGGCGGTGAGGCGCCTCGTAAATGATCATGGTCCGGCTTTCTTCCTTCAGCTCCGCCAGCACCTGCTGCCGGTCTTTTTTCTCTGCAGGCAGAAAAGCCTCAAAACAGAAACGTCTGGTAGGCAGACCCGACAGCGTCAGCGCCGTAACACAGGCACAGGCTCCCGGCAAAGAAGTCACAGGCACACCCTCTTCCTGACAGATTCGGACCAGATCCTCTCCCGGATCTGAGATTCCCGGTGTTCCAGCATCCGTGATCAGGGCAATATTCTGCCCTTCCTTCAGTTTTTCCACCAGAACATGCGCTTTTTCAATTCGATTGTATTCGTGATAACTGGTCATAGGCGTATGGATATCGAAATGATTCAGTAATTTGATGCTGTTTCTCGTATCCTCCGCTGCGATCAGATCCACCTCTTTCAACGTCCGCACCACACGAAAAGTCATATCCTCCAGATTTCCGATCGGCGTGGCACAAAGATATAGGGTCCCTGTCATTGTTTTCCTCCTGTATGTGAAAACTGCCGCTCGATCTCTCAAGTGACAGTTTCCTTTTAGTATCCGTAAATATCATAAATTTCCTGATTATAAACGCCCGGCCTGTCGTAGACGATCAGCGGTTTTTCCACTGTCATCCTGGGATTGCCTCCGCGCACGGCTTCGATGAGCACCATGTTCGGTTCCCGGTCCACATAAGGGTAGACCAGCTGCATCCGCTTGGGTTCCAGATGGTGAAGTGACAGCTGCACCAGGATCTCAGCCAGGCGGAAGGGACGATGGACCATGAAAAATTTCCCGCCCGGTTTCAGCAACTTCTCCGCTGTACCGATGACATCCTCCAGCGTACAGAGGATCTCATGACGGGCAATGGCTTTCGGAAGTTCCGGATTGGTCAGACCGTGATTTCCTGTCATGTAAGGCGGATTGGAGGTGATGACGTCAAAAGAGGCCAGGTCAAACAGCTGCCCTGCCTCCTTGATATCTCCTTCTACAATAGAGACCCGATCCTCCAGCTGATTATAAAGAACACTTCTTCTTGCCATGTCTGCACTCTCTTCCTGAATCTCCAGACCGGTGAGATGGCCGGCTTTTGTTTTACCTGCCAGAAGGATTGGAATGATACCGGTACCGGTTCCCAGATCCAGTACTTTTTCTCCCGCTTTCACCCTGGCGAAGCCGGAAAGCAGCACCGCATCCATGCCAAAACAGAATTTTCCGGGATTCTGAATGATCTTAAAGCCATTCCGCTGAAGATCATCCAGCCGTTCCTCCGGTTTCAGTTCAATTGTCATCTAACTTTGATTTCCCTTCGTCTTTTTCCAGAGCCTTCAGTTCCTTCAGCTCTTTTTCGTTCAGGTTCAGTTTTTCTTTTTTCCGGCGGGGCTTGAATTTCAGCTGCTCCACTTTATACTCGCGGATCTCTTTCTCATCCTGTACATCCACAATGACCTTCACCAGCTGACGCAGGACGTTGACGCTCTGCACTTCCCCCTTCAGTCCGTCATCTGCAACGACTCTGTCACCGATACCCGGCAGGCGGCTGTTCAGATACTCATATGTGTCTTCCTCATTTTTCAGGCAGCACATGAGACGGCCGCAGACACCGGAGATCTTGGTGGGGTTCAGAGAAAGATTCTGTTCCTTTGCCATTTTAATGGAAACCGGTGCAAACTCGGAAAGGAAGGTGTGACAGCAAAGCTCTCTTCCACAGATCCCCACACCGCCTACGATCTTGGTCTCATCGCGGACACCGATCTGGCGAAGCTCGATCCTGGTCTTGAATACAGACGCCAGATCCTTTACCAGCTCACGGAAATCGATCCGTCCGTCTGCGGTAAAATAGAAGAGTACTTTATTGTTATCAAACGTGTACTCTGTATCGATGAGCTTCATCTCCAGCTTATGCTTGTGGATCTTTTCCAGACAGATACGAAAAGCTTCTTTTTCCTTCTCCTTATTTCTCTGGGCTCTGGCATGGTCATCCGCATTGGCGATCCGGATCACCGGCTTTAACGGCTGTACCACCTGATCGTCCGTCACATCTCTTGGGTCTGCCACTACACTTCCGTATTCAATGCCGCGGGCTGTCTCCACAATTACATGGTCACCTTTTTTGACCGGGAGCTTTTTCGGATCGAAATAATAGATTTTTCCGGCGTTTCGAAACCGGACTCCGATAATTTTAATCATTCTGTGATGTTCTCCTTTATAGTCAGGAACAGCAATTCCATCGTGAGATCAAAATTCACGTTGGCATTTAATCTGTCCTTTGCTTTTCTTAAAGCCTCCAGGATCTCCTCCACACCTTCATAGCTGCAGTTGCTGGTCTGTTCCTGAATGGAAACCAGCTGATCCCGGAAGATGATGCCGTCCGCATCCCGGGTCGCCTTGAAATACAGCACATCCCGGTACCAGACTGCCATGATATCCAGATAATCCTGAATATCCACTTTATATTCAGAAATCCCCTTCACCGCCGCGCTGATCTCACTGATATCCATCCGCGGGGCGTTCTTCAGAATATGAAGAGCGGCATTCTTGATTTCATTAAAATACTCGGAAGTAGCCAGTTTTACAGCTTTTCCGATATTTCCCTGGGCAAAGGCCACAGCGATATCCGCCTGATAATCCGGCACTTCCACATGCTCCATCAGATATCTGCGAACCTCCTGATCCGGTACCGGCTTCATGTTCAGCACCACGCACCGGGAAAGGATCGTCGGCAGGAAAGAAGACGCATTGGTCGTCAGAAAAAGGATCACCGCATAAGCAGGCGGCTCCTCTATGGTTTTTAAAAGCGCATTCTGCGCCTGTACATTCATCTTTTCCGCATCCGGAACGATATAGATCTTATATTTGCTCTGATAAGGCTTGATCTGTACATCGCCTACCAGCTGTTCTCTGATATCATCTACACTGATGGTATTCGGTTTTTCATGGGTGATCCGGATGATATCCGGATGATTTCCGCTTTCTGCCTGACGACAGGAACGGCATTTTCCGCACGGCTTTTCGCCCTCGCTCTCGCACTGCAGAAGCTCTGCGAAAGTGTTCGCTACAAGCTTTTTCCCTGAGCCCTTTTCTCCGCTGAATATATAGGCATGAGAAACCTTATTCATTTTCTCCGCATTTTTCAAATGCTCTATGATCTGTTTATGTCCGACAATGTCCTGGAATCCTGACATATGCG
>CAKRQP010000030.1:0-20498 GCA_934393555.1 uncultured Lachnospiraceae bacterium | reverse complement strand
GTGCAACAAAAAAGCGCAAATTGACAAGTCGTATTATATTGACGAAAACTGTTTTGAAAGGTATAGTTAATTTAACCGAAAATTTACAAAGGGGGATATTTAGAAATGGTTTCTATTACCTGTAAAGGCATCACAGTAAAGCTTGACGATGAAACCCTGTGCTATGAATTTTCCAAGGATTCAACAGTATGGCGCTGGAGAAAGGAGTACCGTCCCAGGATCGAATGTGAGGACGGCACGGTATATTTCTCAGATGCGAAAAACATCTGGCACAAACAGATCCGCAGTGGAGTGGGAGAGGGCATCTTAAGTCATTATGAGAATTTTACTCTGGCAGACGGAAAGACAGCTTCCTACGCATTTGAGACACTGGTATGGATCGAAGCTACCACCGGTCATGTTTACTGTGAGTGGATGCCGTTAAAGGAAGAGGGACTGAAGATCAAAGCTGTCCGCTGGCCAGGGGAGATGGCATTTGATGAGCCGAAGAAAACCTGGTATACACTGATCAATGAAGGACAGGGACTTCTGATCCCGAATACCTGGCCGAATGAGCTTGGTTCCATCGCTTTTGACGGAACCTTCGGAACGGAAGGAAGCTACATGCCCTGGTATGCACAGGTAAAAGACCGGAGCGGTTATCTTCTGATCGCCGTGACGCCCTGGAATGCCGGCTGGAAAGCAGAACATCCGGCAGGCGGTCCTTACACGCACATCGGAGTACATATGGAGCCCAGTCTCGGAAAGATGGATTACCGCAGAGTATTCCGTTATACCTTCCTTGAAAACTGTGACCATAACGATATCTGTAAGGAGTACCGTCATTACGCAAAGGAAAAAGGTCTTCTGAAAACACTGGCTGAAAAGGCTGCCAAGAACCCGTCCATCCATGAGCTCATCGGCTGTTCTGTTTTCCATACTGGAATCAAAAAGAGTGTTCAGCCGGAGTCCCGCTTCTATGACAAAAATCACCCGGAGAATAATGAATCTCTGAACACCTTTGCAGAGCGCGAAAAAGAAGCAAGAACCCTTCATGAGCTTGGCGTGAAAAAGCTTTATATGCATCTGGACGGCTGGGGACAGCCCGGTTACGATAACCAGCATCCGGATTACACACCGGCCTGTAAGGAAGCAGGCGGCTGGGAAGGCATGAAATCTCTGGTAGATGCCATGCATGAAATGGGTTACCTTTTTGGTATCCATGACCAGTACCGTGACTACTATTTTGCAGCCAAAACCTTTGATAAGGAATACGCCATCCAGCTTGCAGACGGCAGCATGCCGCAGCACCATATGTGGGCCGGCGGAGAGCAGACCTACCTCTGCGCAACCCAGGCACCTTATTATGTAAAGAGAAACTTCACGGTTCTGAAAGAGCATGGCATTGATATGGATTGTGCTTATCTGGACGTATTTACCTGTAACGAGGGAGATGAATGTGACAATCCGCATCACCGCATGACCAGAAAAGAATGTTATGGATACAGAAATGAGTGCTTTGAGTATCTTCTGACAAACAACATTCTTCCGAGTTCTGAAGAGGCAAACGACTGGAGTATGCCGAGCCTGGTATTCTGCCATTACGCTCCGTACAACTTCATGCTCAAAGCTCCCGGACAGCCGAAATATGGTATCCCGGTACCTCTTTTCAACCTGGTATTCCATGATTGTCTGATCATTCCCTGGCTGATGGATAAGGTCAGCGAGAAGGAAGATTACATGCTCTATGCACTGCTTAACGGAGGTATCCCGTATCTTCTCAGAGATGGTGCTTATCCGGGAATGGATGGCGCTTTCGCAGAAAACCAGCGTGAGAAGCTGATGGAGGATATCAGACGTTCGGAAACGGTAGCAGAACTCCATGAAAAGATCGCTATGCAGGAAATGACCCGTCACGAGATCCTTGACGAGGACGGTCTGATCCAGAAAAGCTCATTTGCAGATGGCACTACGGTAACAGTCGATTTCACAAAAAATACCTACGAGATTATTGCTGACTGACGCACGGCTGTGTGTGGCACAAAAACAAACAAGAAATAGAACAATTGTGCAAAAAAAACATACAATCGTGACACTGAGACAAGATATGGTGGATTTATACAGAATAGTGGTTGCAACTACCTAAATCTTGTGCTAAAATAACTACAATGCAAAGGAGCAGAGGGATGTGTACGAGCAGAACCCCCCTGCTCCTTTTTCCATAGCTGACAAAAGTGCAGAAGAATGGAAAAAGAACGTTTCATACAAGGAAGCGTTCAGAATAAAAACAAGGAGATGATGTAATGCAGGAACGTGTAATCACAAAAGAGGCAAAAGCCTATCAGAAATCAGCCTGGGCGATCCGTGTGGTTTTTCTGTTGGCGGGTCTGATGATCGTTGGCGGCGGAATCTGGTACGCTGCGATCACTGGTATCATTGGAAGAAAAAAATGGGATTTTGTAAAATATGGTATGCCGCCGGCAATCCTGGCAGCTGTGGGAGGCGTGATTCTTATTGCCGCCATCATCGCATATTTCAAAATGCCCTGTTTCAGTTATAAGGCAGCACCACTTGTGAGAGATCTGAAGAGAACAAAAGGTAAATACCTGATGATCCTTCCTGGTCTGATCTTTGTGTTTGTTTTCAGCTACATGCCGATGTATGGTATTATTCTTGCTTTTAAGACCTATAAGGTAAAAAGCGGAATCATGTTTTCTGCATGGTGCGGTATGGAAAACTTCACTCGTTTCTTCAGCCGTGATATTGCATGGAGTGTCATCGGAAACACGCTGTTCATTGGTGTGACACAGCTGCTCATCACTTTCCCGATCCCGATCATTCTGGCACTTCTTCTGAATGAACTCCATAATAAGAAGTTTAAGAAGACCGTCCAGTCTGTGATCTATCTTCCGCATTTCGTCAGCTGGATCATCATGTACTCCCTGATGTTTTCTCTGTTCTCCATCACCGGAGGTGCGGTAAACAAGCTTTTGATCTCCATGGGCCTGAATCCCATCAACCTGATGTCCAATCCGGACAGCTTCTACGGAATGCTTTACGGAACCAGTATCTGGAAAGAGGCCGGTTGGGGAACCATTATTTACATAGCAGCCATTACCGGTGTTGATGCGGAGCTTTATGAGGCAGCAAGAATGGATGGTGCCAACCGTCTGCAGCAGTGTTTCTATATCACACTGCCCTGTATCGCCTTCTCCATCACCACTATGCTGATCCTGAATGTCGGTTCTGTCATGGGAGCAAACTTCGATCAGATCATGAACCTGCGTACCGATGCAACAGCAACCACCGTTGCACAGGTTATCGATACCTACGTTTACGACATGGGTGTATCGAAGGGACAGTATGATCTGTCCACAGCCATTGGTCTTTTCCAGCAGGCTGTAAACTGTATTCTGGTGTTCGGCAGCAACTTTGTTGTTAAGAAAATGTCCGGCGAGGGCTTCTTCTAAAAACAGGTGAAAAATTCTGCTGTCACCGAAGAAAGCAGATATGACTATCAGGAGGTATATACATGGCTGGAAAGCATAAAAAGAATTATAAAATCAGCGCCGAAAAACCCATCGGCGGAACTGCAATCAAGCAGTCCTTAGGTTCCCGTATCTTTGATATTTTTAACATCTGCCTGTTCATTTTTCTGGCACTTATCATTTTGTTCCCCTTCTGGAACATCATTGCGATTTCCCTGACAGGCAATGCGGAGTACATGGCGAGCTCCTTCATTCTTTTCCCGAAGAAGCCGACGCTGGAGGCCTATAAATACATTTTCTCCACGGCCCTGTTTATCCGTGCGTTTGGTGTGACGTTTCTGATCACCATTACCGGAACGGCTCTCTCTGTTCTGGTCACATCGATGCTGGCATATGGACTGAAGAAAAATACCCTTCATGGATATAAGTTTTTCATGATCTATCTGCTGATCACGATGTTCTTCTCAGGCGGTCTGATCCCGACCTACTACAACATCACCAAGACTCTGCATCTGAGCAATAACATCCTGGCTCTGATCCTGCCGGGAGCAGTAAACGTATTCAACTTTGTCATCATGCGTTCCTTCTTTATGCAGCTTCCGGATTCCCTGGAGGAGGCGGCAAGGATCGACGGCGCAAACGAGTACACGATCCTGTTCCGCATCATATATCCGCTTTCCATTCCGATGCTGGCAACCATCGCCATGTTCGTGGCTGTTGGTCTGTGGAACAGCTGGTTTGCTGCACAGTTGTACATGCGTGATGAGAACTGGTATCCGCTGCAGCTGATCATCCGTAACTATATTGTACGAAATGCAAAACCGGCAGATATGCAGCTGATGGAAGGTCTTCGTGATGCAGCCGGAAATAAACTGTATCTGAATGAGACTGGTATCAAGATGGCCTGTGCTGTTGTTTCTACCATTCCCATGCTTCTGATCTACCCGTTCATCCAGAAATATTTTGAGAGCGGAGTTACCATCGGTGCCGTTAAGGGCTGATGTGTGTTTCCTGTGATTGTAAAGCTACGGCTTTTCAATAAAAATTTCATATCATAAGGAGGTTTTTTATGAAAAGAAGAAAGTTAGTTTTAGCAGCCATGATCGCGGCCATGGCAGTACCGTCCCTCAGCGCACTGGCTTATGATGGTGACATCCTTACCATTACAGCCGACAGTGATGGCGATCCCTTTACCTGGGATACCTCATCTGACAAGCTTGCAGCTATGATCGAGGACAAATTCGGAATCAACTTCCAGCAGAGCGAGACTAACTACTACAACAACGACTTCACCGTAACACAGCTGGCTGCTGTAGACGGAACTCTGCCGGATGTATTCTGTGCAGACATTCTGTATTACACCCAGGAGATTACCCAGTTTATTCCTGAGGAACTGGTAGCAGAGATCCCGGAAGAGCTTCTGGAGAAATATCCGCTGACCAAACAGCTCCTTGAGAATGATAAGGTAGCACAGACAGTTAAGAGCATGTACGATGGCTACTACTTCCTGCCGAAACCGGACTCTGCCGATCCGACCATTTATAAAGCAGAGAGAAAAGGTATCTTTATCCGTAAAGACTGGCTGGAGACTGTCGGCATGGAAATGCCTACCACCTGGGAAGATCTTTACAATGTAGCTCACGCTTTCACCTATGATGATCCGGACGGAAACGGTGTGAAAGATACCTACGGCCTGACCGGTGACGGCATGGGAACCCTGCGTTATTTCTTCTCCAGCACCGGCGTAAGCAACCGTTACTGGGGCAAAGATGAAGAGGGTAACTGGTCCTTCGGCGCTCTGGATGACAAAAACATCGAGCCGCTGGAGTGGCTGAGAAAAATGTACGAAGACGGCTCCATCGATCCGGACTTCGGTGCATCTACCTGGGAGACCGGTCTTCAGAAATTCTCTTCCAATACCTTTGGTATGTGTGTAAGAAATGCAGATGCAGACTGGATCAATGGCGTAGCTACCAAGTATTATGGTGCTGCTAACCCGGATTGCAATCCGTTTGACCGTATCGATGTGATCCCGGCTCTGGCTGAGACTGAGGGCGAGACTCCGCGTATGGATGGTTATGTATCCTGTATGGTAGCTACCATGTTCTCCAGCGAGATCGATGAGGAGAAGATGGATCGTTTCCTGTCCTACTATGAGTACCTTCTCTCTGACGAAGGTAAAATGCTCCGTCTTGGTCTGGAAGGCGAAGACTGGCAGAAGAACGATGACGGTTCCATTTCTCTGATCCGTGATGAGAACGGAAACGCACCGGCTCTTACTACCAAATATCCGTGTATTCCGGTTACCCACTGGCCCAGCTGGGGATTCGAACTTCAGGCAGACCCGAACGTAGAGACCTTTGATGAGTACAATGATGAGACCAAAGCACTCAACAAACAGGCCTGCGATATCCGTAATGAGGATCCGGTATATCCGGAGGTTGGTCCTCTGCTGATCGATGACACCACTGTAACCGATGCACAGGCATTCAACATCAGCTCTGAGTACTGGACCATTATCACCGGAACCGAGCCGGTAGCTGATATGTTCGCTGATATGAAGGAAAGAGCTCTTTCCAGCGGATACGCTGATGCAACTGAGGTTGTACAGGAGAAAGCAGAAGAGCTTGGATGGTAATCTTCTGATCTTCAAAAGCCCTGCAGGAAAGTCTGCAGGGCTTTTTTTGCACAAAAACATTTTCTGTAAGTAGCAAATATAAAACTTGGAGGGTATTTATTTATGAAACCGGAACTTCGTTTTGAGACAAAGAAGATGCAGAGCTCTGATCTGGGACCGCAGTCCTGTGTTCCCGATCTGATCGGAGAGCACATTTTGCAGAATGACACAAAATTTGATCTGGATGAGCACGATGAGATCTATGAAGGCTTTGGGCGCAGAAGAAGTGCGTATCCTTACCGTCAGTACAACAGCTACACCAGAGAACTGAAAGAAAAAGATATCCGTACAGCAGTGCTGGAAAATGACTATCTGAAAGCAGTTTTTCTTCCGGAATATGGCGGACGCCTCTGGGAACTCTGGGATAAGACCACAGGAAAAAATCTTCTTTATACCAATGACGTCCTGCGCTTCAGCAACCTGGCTGTCCGCAATGCCTGGTACAGCGGCGGTGTGGAATGGAACATTGGTATCATCGGTCACCATGCCTTTACAACGCAGGCTATGTATACGGCTGAGACGGAGACAGAAGACGGTACGCCGGTGCTTCGTTTTTATGAATATGAACGGATCCGCGAGGTACCCTACCAGATCGATTTCTGGCTGGAGGAAGACAGCCGTTTCCTGAACTGCCGTATGCGTATCGTCAATGAGAGCAGTGAAGTGATTCCCATGTACTGGTGGAGCAATATGGCTGTCCCGGAGTATGAAAACGGAAGAGTGGTTGTCCCAGCAGAACAGGCTTTTACCGGCAAAAATGGCAGGATCGTGAAGGTGGATATTCCCATGGTGGATGGTGTGGAAGTCACCGATTATAAGAAGATCCCGAATTCTGTTGATTACTTCTTTGCCATTCCGGAGGAAAAACCGAAGTTTATTGCAAACCTGGACCAGGATGGTTACGGTCTTCTTCAGATCTCCACGAAACGTCTGCAGGGCAGAAAACTTTTTTCCTGGGGAAAACGGCAAGGATCTGATCACTGGCAGGAATTCCTGACAGATAAGGCAGGAAGATATGTAGAGATCCAGGCAGGTCTTGGAAAAACACAGTACGGCTGTATTCCCATGGCTCCCCATACTTCCTGGGAATGGATGGAGCAGTACGGAGCTGTGCAGGCTGCACCTGGTCATCTGGATAAAACACACAAAGAGAGAGCAGAAGAGCTTACTTCTTATGTCCTTAAGGCCGGTATTCCTGCAAATCTGGAGGAAAAACTGAAAGCGACCGCTTCTATGGCAAAAAAAGAAGCAAAAGTGGTCATTACAGGAAGCGGTTATGGTGCAATGAAGGATCACAGCCGTCTGGAAGGACATCTGAAATATGAACTCACCGATTCTCTGAAAAAATGGCAGACATTCTTTGAAACAGGTACCCTTCACGAGCCGGCTCCCACAGACATTCCGGATGAATTCCTTATCAATGAAAAAAATCTGTACTTCCTTCTTACCACCCTGGATCAGGAGAATAAGGACAACTGGTATGCCCATTATCAGGCCGGTATCGGCTTCTTCTCCAGAGAGGATTATGCAGGCGCGGAGAAAGAACTGAAGAAATCCTGGTATTTAAAGAAGAGTGCCTGGGCGGCTCATGCACTGGCTTCTGCGGCTGTTCTTTCCGGTCATGACACAGAGACCATCCAGTGGATTCAGGAAGGACTGAAACTGGAACATAAAAAACTTTCCTATCTGAAGGATGCCCTGAAGCTTCTTTTCTACTGTAAAGACTGGGATGGGATCATCCGCTGGTATGAGTGCCTTGACGAGGAAAACCAGAAGGCCGGAAAGCTGAAATACTATTATATTTCTGCTCTTTATCATACTGGAAAAACAAAAGAAGCCTTTGCACTGCTGGAAGAGAATGGAGGTCTTGAGATTCCGGATATCCGTGAAGGAGAGGATTCCATCGCCCAGCTCTATCTGGATATTCAGAAAACCCTTACCGGTGAGGATGTTTCTCTTCCCTTTAAGTATGATTTCCGGGCAACGATCGGATAAGTCAGAATTGTTTCTCTTGTTGACAATACTTCCTCCTGGCATTACAATAGTAATTGTTCAGAGTTAAGAAAAGCTTTCCATGCAAAAGTGTAAACCATGCCTGCATGCTTTTCATTTACTACTCCAGAGGAGGTGTCTTCATGGCAAAGTACAGCTTTATGCTGGGTGAATATACAGAAGATGACCAGGTATACCATTTCGGCTGCCGGGGAAAATGTTATTATATCACTTTAAAGGATAAAGAGGGTGCAGAACAGAGCGTCTATGAATCCAGTAATATGTATGAAGCCTACGATAAATGGAAAAACCTGAAAGGTTCCAGACAATCCAAGGCAAATGCGCGTCCTGCCAAAGCACAGAACCGCAGAGAAAACAAAAAAGACTGAAAAAACGGAGGATCACGCGAGATCAGATCGCGGATCCTCCGTTTTTTGCCTGGCAGAAGCGTGCCTTGCTTATTCTTCCCAGCCTTCCATAAACTTGATGGTTACCTGAATGTTTCTTACGATGTCGCCTTCTTTGAGTGCAAGATCGGATACCTCAGACACCGGTGGAAGATTTACCTCTTCCTCGGAAAGTTCAAGATTGATCCAGTCCAGAGCTGCTTCATTGGCATTCTCCACAGCCTCATCCAGAGTATCACCTTTTGCCTCACAGCAGGCCAGATCCGGGAAAAATCCCTCATAGCCACCGTTCTCACTTTTATGAAAAACTGCAGGATATACAAATTTCATACGACTTCCTTTTCCTCCTAACATGCGTTTATCCGGCTTGTGATATCTGCACATCCGAAAATACGTCTGCAGACATCACTTCATATAAGTATACAATAATCCTTCTGAAATTTCCACCCGGTTTTTCGCTTTTCAGCTGTTCAGGGCTTTTTCCATCCAGGGAATACAGATCTCTGTTTTATAGTAATGATGCTCCGGCACCACGTTGGCATAGCGGAAATATTCCTCATTTGTAATGCCCTCCGGAATACGCACATGATCGAGCTTCCGGTTGGAAGGATCCTGAAATTCCGGATAATGGACATAGCGGTAATTTTCCGGTGCTCCGGCCAGTGCATAGGCTTTTCCGATGCGTTCTAGATCATCCTGTACGCCGCCCTCGGACAGGAGCATGGGACCGGGAGCAAAGGCTGCGATGAGATCCGGGAAAGAAAACCATTTATGCATGGAGGGCACGATATGAATGTGTCCGCCAAACATGAAATCCTCCGGCGGGAAACAGGAGATGATCCGCTGTTCGTTATCACTCATGAAATCATTATGGGAAACGGCCTTGACTCTGGGCTCCAGAAGAGCCAGGAACATGGAGGTTTCAGTTCCCAGTGAATGAGCAGCCAGACCCATACGGTCTTCATCCACATATTCCTGCTTTGCCAGCCATTGGAACATGGCCCAGCGGCAAAAAACAGAGAGCCCCACATAATTCCGCCCCTTGAAGATCATCTTCAGGGCAAACTGTTGCCGGTCATAAAGTCCTTCCTGCTCGCAGGTACCCATATTGTCACAGGCCAGGGCAACCATTCCTTTTCTGACATAATGAAGAGCCATGGCATTGGAAAACGGGTAGCTGATCCCGGAGACCGGTTCGCCGTAGCCGAGATTCATGGATTCTTCACCGCAAAGCATCTCCTTTGGAACATCCCAGCCCGGAAAACAGAGAACGCCCGGGGCCTTCTTTTCGGCACTCACGCTGTCCGGCACCAGCAGAAGAAAGGGCACCCAGAGCTCCGGTTCCGGGCTGATCTCGTATTTTTCCACCCGGTAGCCGTCTCTCTGTCTGGAATAAAGAAAATGCACCTTTGCTTCTTCGTAAGCATCCTCCGGAAACTGCATCAGTTCATATGCTTTTTCCCGTACTTGTTCTTTCCAGCTTTCAAAGTCTTCTCTTGTACGGATCTTTTCCGGATCAAAACGGAGTTTCCCCGGCTGGTCCTTATAAAGATGCTGGACAAAAAGGTCTGTCCGATATCTGTCGTTCATTGTAAATCCCCCTGTTTTTTATCAGATTTTCAGCGGAAAAAGCAGCAGGTTCCTTCCGGTAAGCTGCTTTTCCATACGAAATTTATCATAGCATATGCGCTTGTTTTCTGTCAATTTACGGTTATACATTCGCAGTGTGCAGAACTGTCCTGTTGTTTTGAAGCTGAGAAAACTTATCAGTAATGTTCTTGACAAAAGATGCGTAATCATGTATCATGACGACAGTTAGTTATAGCTAATTTAAATTAGACTAATCTAACTCAAAGAAAGGAGAAACAGGAGGATTTTCTCATGGCGTTTGAAAAATATCTGGTTGATTACTGTTCGCCTACGTTGGCTTCTGTAAAAACAGCCAATCTCTTCAACTGGTTTTATGAATCCCGCACGGAACTTTGGGAGCAGCTTTCTTACTGGAATCTTCTGATGAATCCAAAAGGTGTCTATCTTTATGTCTTAAGAGAGCATCCGAAGAAAGCGCTGATCTATGTCTGCAGAAAAAAGCGTCTTGAGGAAAATCTGAAGCGTCCGGAGATAACTGCTTTTCTGAATGCTTACGGATACAGAGACCCGGATGTGGAGACCGCCATTGAAAGACTGAAAAGCCGTTTTGTCAAGGGGGAAGCTTTTCCTCATGAGATCGGTGTCTTTCTGGATTATCCTTTAGGCGATGTCATTGGTTTTATTGAAAACGGAGGTCAGAATTATAAATGTTCCGGCTGCTGGAAAGTATATTGTGATGAATGCGAATCACGAAAGCTGTTTGCAATGTATCAGAAATGCCGTGACATTTACACGCGGCTTTACGAAGAAGGCAGGAGTGTTTTTCAGCTCACTGTAGCTGTTTAACATATGAAATCAATCGTAGCTGTGACAACAGGGAACAGTTACAATATCAAAAAGAAAGAGGTATAAAAGCATGAGCAAAGTAGCAGTAGTTTACTGGAGTGGAACAGGCAATACCGAAATGATGGCGAATGAGGTTGCAGCAGGTGCCAAAGCAGCAGGCGCAGAGGTCTCTGTCTTTACACCGGATACCTTCACAGCAGATAAAATGGATGAATTCGATGCAGTGGCCTTCGGTTGTCCGGCCATGGGCGCGGAAGAACTTGAGGATACAGAGTTTGAACCGATGTTCAATGACTGCCGTGCAAAGCTTTCCGGCAAAAAGATCGCTCTTTTCGGTTCTTACGGCTGGGGAGACGGTGAATGGATGCAGACCTGGGAAGGCTCTTGCAAAGACGACGGAGCAGAGCTGGCATGCGAAAGTGTGATCTGCACGGAAGAGCCGGATGATGAGGCAAAGGCTGCCTGCCAGGCACTTGGCAAAGCACTCGCATAAATAACAGCGATTTTTCTGGAAGAGGACTGCTTCGGCAGTTCTCTTTTTACATCGGTAACGAAACGGTCACAGCGCCGTTTTTTCAGCGGGATTTTGATTGACACTGACCTGGGATTCTTTTAGAATAAAAAGTAAAGATCCAACGCTAAATATAAAAATAATCTCAGGAGGAATCTACTATGAGTTATCAGCTTTATACAGATGCAACCGCCGATTTTTGCCCGGAAATGGCAGCTCCTTATGCACAGATCCGTGTGATCCCCATGGAACTGACTGTTGGTGAAGATACACATACCTACGGTCCCGGGGGAGATCTCACCGTAAAGGCTTTCTATGAGGAACTCCGGAACGGGAAATATGCGAGCACTTCTCAGATCAATCCCGCGATCTATGAAGAAGCATTCCGGAAAACGCTGGAGGAGGGGAGTGATATCCTTTATCTCTGTTTTTCCTCCGGTCTTTCCAGTACGTATCAGTCTGCGCAGATCGCAGTAAAAGATCTGGAAGAGGACTTTCCGGAGAGAAAGATCATCTGCATTGACACGCTTTGTGGTTCGGTAGGCGAAGGCTTTCTGGTAAGAGAAGCGGCAAGACTTCAGAGCGAAGGCTATTCCATGGAAGACCTGGCAGACTGGGTTATGGCACACCGCCTGGATATCTGCCACTGGTTTACTGTGGATATGTTTGATCATCTGCGTCACGGAGGAAGAGTTTCCGCAGCAGCGGCAGCGATCGGAACCGTACTCCAGATCAAACCGATGCTTCATATTTCCGATGATGGAAAACTGGAGGTGGTAGAAAAACCGCGCGGTCAGAAAAAAGCTATGGCCATGCAGCTGGATTATATGAAAAAAGGCTGGAATCCGGCGATCAGTCCGCTGGTCCTCATCGGTCACGGTGACTGTCCGGAGAAAGCAGAACTTCTGAAGAACATGGTACAGAAAGAATTTCCGGCGGCAGAGATTTATACCACTCCCATCGGTCCCATCATCGGTTCCCATACAGGTCCCGGCATGCTGGCTCTGATCTACTGGGGAACCAACCGGTAAAAGGAGTTATAAACGAGATGAATTGTGAACCTTTAAAGAAACATATCATTGATACCGTAAAAGAATGGCAGATGAAGATCGGCTACCGGCCGGAATCCATGAAGCTTTATTACCCGGCTGTTTCTCTGGCAGAGCTTCTGGGTCTTCCGGAAGACGCAGGGAAAGAGCAGCTTCAGAGAGCACTTCTTGAATTTGCAGAAAAAGAAGAAGCTTTTCTTGGAAAACTTTCCTTTGCAGAAAAAGAAGACCGCTGGAATCTGACGATCCCGCCGGAGGGCTGCACCTGGATACATGAGAATTTCCCGGATTCGCCCCTGCTCGCGGATTTTATCAGGACGATCACCACACCGGGGAAAACACTGGAAGATGTCCGCGCCTGCTTTGCACGTTATGCACTGCCGGGACATCCACTGCAGGAAGCTGATCACGTTCATGACGGAATGGGACGCGTGTTTTTTTACGAGGGCGGTCAGCCGGATGAATATGTTTATTGTGTGGAAGCAGATGACTTCGGCCTGACGTATCATCGTTTTACGATGGAAGATTATAAAAAATTAATATGATTTCCGATAGAATAAAAACGGCAAACATGGTATGATGAAAGTACCCGCGCAATTTCTATGACTTTAGGAGGAAGACAATACCATGAGTGAAAGAACTCACGAGATGAACGTATTTTTGCAGGAGATCAAGGAAAAATTAAAGGACGAACCGAAGCTGTATACTCTTTTTGAAACCTGCTTTACCAACACGCTGGAGCGGACCATCCGCCGTTATGAGGACGGCACCAGTTTTGTCATTACCGGAGACATCCCGGCTATGTGGCTTCGGGATTCAGCGGCCCAGGTGCGCCCCTATCTTTATCTTGCCGCCCGTGACGAGGAACTGGCAGATATCATTGAGGGCCTGGTAAAGAGACAGTTTGCCTGCATTCTTATCGACCCCTATGCCAATGCCTTTAACGAGAAGCCGGACGGCTCCTGCTGGGAGAAGGATTTTGAAGACCAGGATCCCGGTGTCTGGGAGAGAAAATATGAGATCGATTCTCTGTGCTATCCGATCCAGCTGGCTTATTTTCTGTGGAAGCTTACCGGCCGCACCGCTCATTTTGATGAGACGTTCCGTAAGGGAGTGGATGCGATCCTGAAGGTTTTCCGTACCGAGCAGTATCATGAAGAGAAATCTTCCTATACCTTTACCCGTCATTCTCTTTACAGTGAAACGTTAAGCCGCGGAGGAAAGGGTGCTCTGGTAAACGATGGCTGCGGGCTGATCTGGTCCGGTTTCCGTCCGAGTGATGATGCCTGTGATCTTGGCTACCTGATCCCGTCCAACATGTTTGCTTCCGTGGTGCTTTCCTATCTTGCGGAAATTGCGGAAAAAGTACTTCACGAAGAGGAGCTGGCAAAAGAGGCTGCTGCTTTTTCCGGAGAGATCCATGATGCGATTGAGACCCATGCGGTGGCATCCCTTCAGGGCTTCGGCCGTGTGTATGCGTATGAAACCGATGGTTTCGGTCAGTGCCGTTTCATGGATGATGCCAATGTTCCCAGCCTTCTGGCTCAGACCTATCTGGGATATGCAGGTGATCCGGAGGTGACGGCCAATACCCGTCGTTTCCTCTTAAGCGAAGCCAATCCGTATTACTATGAGGGAAGTGCAGCCTCCGGAATCGGAAGTCCCCATACGCCCACCTCTTATATCTGGCATATCGCTCTGGCAGTGCAGGGAATGACAGAGACGGAGAAGGAAGAAAAATACCGTATTTTAAAGCTTATGGCAGATACGGATGCCGATAAAGGCATGATGCATGAAGGCTTTGATAAAAATGACCCCTCTCATTACACAAGAGAATGGTTTTCCTGGGCCAATGCCATGTATTCAGAGATGGTACTGAATTATCTGGGTTATGAGCTTGCCGTATAAAAGGAGGGACTTTTGATGGTACAGCCGGACGGAAAAAGCCGTATCTCGAAGATCGATACTTATTTAAATGTAGCAGAAGCATTTGCCTACCGGAGCACCTGCCTGAAAAGAAAATACGGAGCTGTCATTGTAAAAGATGATGTGGTAGTTTCCACAGGTTACAACGGTTCTCCCAGAGGTTATACAAACTGCTGCGATACGGGCACCTGCCCGCGGATCGAACGGAATCTTCATCAGGGGCAGGGGTATGAGCTCTGCCGTGCCATCCATGCGGAACAGAACGCCCTTTTAAACTGCTCCAGAGAGCAGACACTGGGAGCTGACCTTTATCTGGCAGGAGTAAATCCGGAGGACAATTCCATCCATCAGGCAAAGCCCTGTCCTTTATGTGCCCGCCTGATCATCCAGGCCGGAATTCGGGATGTGATCCTGCGCACCGGACCGGAAGCAGGGGATTATGAGGTTGTCCCGGCCCAAAAACTGATTTGGCATTTTTAACAATACATGGGACTTTTTGGGTTGAAAAAAAGTATAAAATATCATAGAATAAAGTTATGAACAAAAGGAGGATCCAAAGAAAATGGATAAAAAAGAATTTGCTCTGAAGCAGCATGAAGAGTGGCAGGGAAAACTGGAGATTTCCTGTCGTGCAAAAGTGAAAACTCCCGAAGATCTGGCCGTTGCCTACACACCAGGCGTCGCAGAACCCTGCCTGAAGATTTCCGAAGACACAGACCTTTCTTATAAATATACTCGTCGTGGAAATATGGTAGCTGTTGTAACGGACGGAACGGCTGTTCTTGGCCTTGGAGATATCGGACCGGAAGCAGGCATGCCGGTTATGGAAGGAAAATGTGTTCTTTTCAAAGAGTTCGGCGGTGTAGATGCGATTCCCTTATGTGTACGCAGCAAAAACGTAGATGATATTGTAAATACCGTAGCACTTCTGGCAGGAAGCTTCGGCGGAGTCAACCTGGAGGATATTTCTGCTCCCCGTTGCTTTGAGATCGAGCGTAAGCTGAAAGAGCGCTGTGATATCCCCATCTTCCATGATGACCAGCACGGAACCGCAGTCGTAACAGCTGCTGCTATGCTGAATGCATTAAAGCTTACCGGCAGAAAGCTTTCCGATGTGAAGGTTGTTACCAGCGGAGCAGGTGCAGCAGGTATCGCGATCATCAAGCTTCTGGTAAAACTGGGTCTGAAGACCGTTATCATGTGTGACCGCCACGGTGCTATCTACGAGGGCCGTGACAATCTGAATCCGGAGAAAGAAGAGATGGCTAAAATCTCCAACCGTGGCATGGAGAAAGGCAGCCTTGCAGATGTGATCAAGGGTGCTGACGTATTTATCGGTGTATCTGCTCCCGGCACTGTTACGGAGGAGATGGTAAAAACCATGGCTCCGAACCCGATCCTCTTCCCGATGGCAAACCCCGTTCCGGAGATTATGCCGGAGCTGGCAAAAGCAGCAGGAGCAGCTGTTGTAGGTACCGGACGCAGTGACTTCCCGAACCAGATCAACAACGTTCTGGCTTTCCCGGGTATCTTCCGTGGAGCTCTGGATGTACGTGCATCCGATATCAATGATGAGATGAAGGTGGCTGCTGCATATGCCATCGCAGATCTGATTCCGGAGAATGAACTGAATGCAGATTATATCATTCCGAATCCCTTTGATGAGAGAGTGGCAAAAGCAGTAGCAGAAGCAGTTGCAGAAGCAGCAAGAAAGACCGGAGTTGCAAGAATCTGAGCCTTTTGGTAATGCCAAGTGAACGAACCGGCAGTTTTGTGAAAACAGACTGCCGGTTTTTACTTCTGAGAATCCATCCACTGGATATGCAGAGAGGGGGAAACATTTATGCAAAACTATTCTGGACAGGCAGATCTTCAGTATCATTTACAGATCAGGCCGGGAGATGTGGGTCGTTATGTGATCTTACCGGGTGATCCAAAGAGATGCGAGAAGATCGCAAAGCATTTTGATGATGCAAAGCTCATTGCGGATAGCAGAGAATTTGTGACCTATACCGGATATCTGGACGGTGAGAAAGTCAGCGTGACTTCTACCGGTATTGGCGGTCCATCAGCGTCGATTGCCATGGAAGAACTGGTACTCTGCGGAGCGGATACCTTTATCCGTGTGGGAACCTGCGGCGGTATCGAGCTGAATGTCAAAGGCGGAGATATCGTGGTGGCTACCGGAGCAGTCCGCATGGAAGGGACAAGCAGAGAATATGCACCCATCGAATATCCGGCTGTGGCAGACCTTGAGGTGACAAATGCTCTGGTATCGGCGTGCAAGGAGCTTGGGTATCCGTATCATACGGGTGTTGTACAGTGCAAAGATGCTTTTTATGGACAGCATGAACCACAGAGAATGCCGGTGAGCTACGAGCTGCAGAATAAATGGGAAGCCTGGAAGCGTATGGGCTGTAAGGCTTCAGAGATGGAATCCGCAGCACTTTTTATCGTAGCTCAGCACTTACGGGTCCGCTGCGGTTCCGATTTTCTGGTCATGGGAAATCAGGAAAGAAATGCACTCGGTATGGAAAATCCTATCGTGCATGATACGGAAGCAGCCATTACCGTAGGCGTGGAGGCTGTCCGGAAACTGATCAAAGCAGACCGTGAAAGACAGGAGCAGTGTTAATAAAATGAAAAAATATAATCGTATTTTTACAATCGTTCTGGATTCCCTTGGTGTTGGCGCCATGCCGGATGCGGCAGAGTACGGCGATGCAGGCTGTGATACGCTTGGTCACATCGCAGCCCGGACAGAGAATTTCAAAATCCCGAACCTTCAGAAACTGGGAATGGCAAATCTTCATGAGCTTCCGGGAGTGGATCCGGTGGAGGCACCGCTTGCCCGGTATGCAAAGCTGAAAGAAGCCAGCAACGGCAAGGACACCATGACCGGTCACTGGGAAATGATGGGACTTCAGATCACCACACCCTTTAAAACCTTCACAGAACATGGCTTTCCGCCGGAGCTCATCGAAGAGCTGGAAAAACGTACCGGTCATAAGGTGATCGGAAATAAGAGCGCCAGCGGAACGGAGATCCTGGATGAACTGGCAGAGGAAGAGATCGCCACCGGTCATATGATCGTTTATACCTCTGCGGATTCTGTGCTTCAGATCTGCGGAAACGAAGAGACTTTTGGCCTGGATGAGCTTTATCGCTGCTGTAAGATTGCAAGAGAACTGACTATGAAGGATGAGTGGAAGGTCGGCCGGGTCATTGCAAGACCTTATACAGGAAAGAAAAAGGGCGAATTCAAGCGCACCAGCAACCGTCATGACTATGCTTTGAAGCCTTTTGGAAGAACGGCACTGAATGTACTGAAGGATGCCGGTCTGGATGTAATCTCTGTCGGAAAGATCTATGATATTTTTGACGGAGAAGGACTGACAGAATCCAATAAATCCAAAAGCTCCGTACATGGCATGGAGCAGACCATTGAGATCGCAAAAAGAGAGTTCCATGGACTTTGTTTTGTAAATCTGGTGGATTTTGATGCCCTCTGGGGACACAGAAGAAATGTGGCGGGCTATGCGGCAGAGCTGGAGCGCTTTGATGTGAAGCTTGGAGAACTTCTGAAGGAACTGAAAGAAGACGATCTTCTGATCCTTACCGCAGATCATGGAAACGACCCCACCCATACAGGAACCGACCATACAAGAGAAAAAGTGCCTTTCCTGGCTTATTCTCCTTCCATGAAAGCGGGCGGCGCACTGGAAGAAGCCGATACCTTTGCTGTGATCGGAGCAACCATCACCGACAATTTTGGCCTTGCAATGCCGGAAGGAACCATCGGAACGCCGTTATCATTATAAATAAAAAGAGGAAGAAAAGAATGAATACAAGTGATGTTTTAAAAATTGTAGACCATACGCTGCTGGCACAGACCGCAACCTGGCCTGAGATCAAAGAAATCCTGGATGATGCCATGAAATTTCAGACCGCATCTGCCTGTATTCCTGCTGCCTATGTAAAACAGGCCGCAGAGTATGTGGAAGGAAAGCTTCCGATCTGTACCGTTATCGGCTTCCCGAATGGCTACAGCACAACGGCAACAAAGGTTTTTGAGACCAGAGATGCCATTGCAAACGGAGCCAGTGAGATCGATATGGTCATCAATATCGGTTTTCTGAAGGATGGAAGATACGATGAGGTAGAAGAAGAGATCCGCCGGATCCATGAGGCCTGCGATGGAAAAATCCTGAAAGTCATCATCGAGACCTGTCTTCTGACAGAGGAAGAAAAGATCAAAATGTGCGAGATCGTGACCAGAGCCGGAGCAGAATTCATCAAGACCTCTACCGGGTTTTCAAAAGCCGGAGCAACTTTTGAGGATGTAAAGCTGATGAAAGAGCATGTCGGAGAAGGTGTCCGGGTGAAAGCAGCCGGTGGAATCTCTTCCTTTGCTGATGCAGAAGAATTCATGCGTCTCGGCGCAGACCGCCTCGGCACCAGCCGTCTGGTAAAGATCATGAAACAGACCGATCAGGGAAGCGGATATTGACCGGAAGCTACTTATAGTAAAACTATCATAAAATAACTGGAGAAGAATATTATGAACGAAAACAAATTAAAAGAATATGCAAAGCTGATCGTAAAAATCGGTGCAAATGTACAGGAGGGGCAGGTAGTCCGTCTGCAGGTTGGTGTAGACCAGGTTCCTCTTGCAAAGCTGGTGACAGAGGAATGTTATAAAGCCGGTGCAAAACGGGTAGAGCTCTTCTGGTCCTGCGGCGAGATCAACAAACTGGATTATCAGTATGCTTCCGCTGAGGTTCTCGGTGAGGTTCCCCTCTGGGAAGAAGAGCGTATGAAGCAGATGACGGAGCAGCTTCCGGTCCGTATTTTTATTGATTCTTCCGATCCGGATGAGCTGGCAGGTATTTCACCGGATCTTATTTCCACGGTCAATCAGATGCGTCAGAAGGTATTAAAAAAATACCGTGATCAGATCGACGGAAAACACCAGTGGCTCATCGTTGCAGCAGCTTCTTCCAAGTGGGCGAAAAAAATCTTCCCCAACGAGACAGAGGAAGTGGCTGTAGAGAAGTTGTGGGATGCTATTTTTGACTGTGTTTATTTAAAAGACGGCGAGGATGCTGAGAAGATCTGGCAGGCTCATAATGACCGCATGACTCAGAAAGCAGACTGGCTGACAGCACAGAACTTCAAATCCCTCCATTATACCAGCAGCAACGGAACCGATTTTACGGTAGAACTGATCCCGGGAGCAAAATGGGGCAGCGCAGGAGATGTCAACCATGTGAACCATGCATTCTTCGTTCCCAACATGCCGACAGAGGAAGTGTTCACCAGCCCGATGAAAGGCAAATGCGAAGGCCGTCTGGTTTCCACCAAGCCGTTGAGCCGTTCCGGTCAGGTGATCAATCATTTCACCGTTGATTTCAAAGACGGAAGAGTCGTTGACTGTCACGCAGAAGAAGGAGAAGAGATCCTGAAGAAACTGTTCGCCCTGGATGAAGGTGCTTCCATGCTCGGCGAAGTAGCACTGGTTCCCAAAGAGTCTCCCATCAACCAGTCCGGTCTGATGTTCTACAATACACTTTTCGATGAGAACGCCTGCTGCCATGTTGCAGCCGGTCAGGGCTTCTCAGAAGTGATCGAAGGCTTTATGGATATGACAGAGGAAGAACTTCACGCCCGCGGAATCAACGATTCCATACTCCATATGGATTTCATGATCGGTTCTGATGACCTTCATATCGTAGGAATCCGCGAAGATGGCAGCGAGACCGATATTTTCGTCAATGGAACCTGGGCAGAATGATTTCTGCCAACAGAAAAGGATAAAGTCATTTTCTGATTAAATTACAATAACAGCAGGGGGGCTGTCGGTTAATAGCAAATTCCGGCATCCCCAGTAGTAATTGAAAGGATCCCAGCAAGGACAAGGCAGGAAAATCGAAACGCTGTCAGTTTTGACGATGTATTCGGTGAACTTGGCCCTACCGCAGAAACCTGTATTCAGTCCATTCAGGAAGAACATCATATGAGCGAAGCAGAAGC
>CAKRQP010000029.1:0-20741 GCA_934393555.1 uncultured Lachnospiraceae bacterium | reverse complement strand
TAATATCCACATTCAGAAAACAGGAAGGACTTCGGAAGTTCAAGAAGCTCCTCCGGTGTGTACTCCTTCAGGAGCGGCTTCAGGATGCATTCCGTCTGGAAGCGGTAGAGAATGCCTCGCTGGCGAAACTGCATGAAATAGCAGAGCTCGTCTGTCGCCTTCTCAAATTCCGGCCAGGCTTTGATCTTTGCCATGAGTTCATTGGCCTGTCCCATCTCTTTATAATGTGTCCAGCTCTGATGGATCCTCTCCACAAGCTGCATCCAGGAGGACTCCTCTTTTGGATAGACCATTCCCATAAACCGGGCATCCTTATAACACCAGAGAGTCCAGGAAATCTCCGCCTCGTTGAACATTGTGAGGGTCTCATCCAGAAGTTCCAGCGTGTGGGGCAGGTTATTTTTGTCAATGTCATAGCCGGCCTCCCCGCAGAGGATGGGCCGATGAAATTTTTCCCGGATTCCGGCGATCTGATCCAGGATCTCCTGAAATTTCCTGCAGCGGGCCGCCTTGTCATACGTATCCTCAAAAAGCTCCGGCTCCCATACGGTTGGGTAATAGTGGAAAGTCAGCGCCGTATTTTCATCCCGGATCTCATGAATGCAGTCAAACTGCATGGCAAAATGATCTCCCTCCAGGAAAATGATGTGATTCTGGTCGTTTTCCCGGATGGACTCTGTCACTTCCAGATAAAACTCCGTCAGCACATCCGGTGCATCGATGAGGTAAGGCTCATTCAATACATCGTAACCCAGAAGATATTCCTTCTCCTTATAATGTTCTGCAATATAACCCCAGAGAGCCACGATCTGGTCCCGGAACACTTTGTAATGCCAGAACTCGGGGATTCCCGTATTGTTATCGGAATGCCAGTCCGGATTCTGTCCGCCCGGCGCCGTGTGGAGGTCTAAAAGCAGATAGATCTGATATTTTTCACAGAGATCCATCAGGTAATCGAGATAGAGAAGCCCTTCTTTTTTGTATTCCGAAGGGTTCTGATCGTCAATGAAAAGCCGGTAATTGAAGGGCACCCGAATAATATTGACACCGCATTCTCTTAAAAAAGCAAAGTCCGGTTCGCTGATAAAGCTCCGGATAAAGGTGTCAAAAAAACGGTCCGCCGTCTCTTTTCCAAAGACCTCTTTTACCGTCTTCCGGATCTGGTTATCCGGCGTCGGGATCCCCAGCATAAAATGCTCCATATTCAGCCAGCTGCCGATCCCCAGTCCCCGAAACAGAAGGGGCTTTCCCGCTTTTGTAAATTCCATGCTGTTTACTTTTACAAAATTTTTCTCCATCTGATCTGTCCTCCGTTCTATTTCTTATCCAGGGGCATATTTTTGCTGATGTTACGGATATAGTCAAAAATCTGCAGCTCGTTCATCTGCTGGATCACTTCCGCCGTCGTATTTTTGTTAAATTTTTTCAGGATGCTTTTGATCTGGGTCTTCACGGTGGAAAGCTCCACGCAGCGGATCTTGCAGATCTCGGTTCTCGTATACCCCTGGCTTAAAAGGCTCAGAATATCGATTTCCGTCTGGGTCATCTCCGCTATGATGTGCAGGCAGTAAAGAAAGCTCTGCTCGCTGGTTTTCACCCGCTGAAATTCCCTTCGGATCTTCTCCGCGATGACAGGTCGGATCGGCGAGTTTCCTGCGTAAGCGTCCTTGATGCAGGAAATGATCTCCTCTTTTCCAGAATTTTTAATCAGATAGTCGGTGACACCCAGCTGAAACGCCTGAAATACAAACTCATCCTCTTCATAAACCGTAAGGATGATGATCTTCATCTCCGGATACATCTGTAAAATATCTCTCGAAGCATCCAGGCCGGAAGTCTTAGCCTCCATCTCGATATCCATGAGCACCACGTTCGGCTCCAGGGTTTGCACCATTTCCAACGCTTCCGCCCCGGAAAAAGCCAGCCCAACCACTTCCATATCTTCTTCCTGATTGATCAGTTTTTCATATCTTCTGCAGATTGGCTGCATATCGTCTACCACTAGAACACGGATCATTTGCATTTCTCCTATCAAAATTTTACCTGCTCTCATTGTACCATTGGAACCCAAGAAAAGGGGGGATGAAAAAATATCCTACTCCCCAAAGATCTCTCTTTTATCTTAACACAAAATCCGTCTGCAAAAGAAAGCTTTCCAATACTCCATACATTGATTTTTTCTCCATATATGATATACTGTTACTATTCGGGGTCGCGCAAAGCAAACGCCAGCCGGTCTTACAGCAATTCATTGCTGCCGAACACTTTATAAAGAAATGGAGCCTTATTTATGATAAAAGAAACCTCCAACCAGTTAAAAGCCAGAGCCCGCGGGACGCTTCTTGGACATTACAGCCTGCCCGTCGGTGCAGCCATCCTGACTACTGCAGCCATCCTGGTGCTGGAAGGACTCATAGGCCTTGTTGTTCCAAAGAATACCACAGGGATCCTGATCTCCTACCTGACTATGCTCATCGCAGCTATCTTTTCCACGCTTCTGCAGACAGGTTATGAATATCTGCTGTTAAACATGGCCCGTGGAAAACAGGCACAGTTGAGTGATCTCATCTATCCTTTCCAGACGATGCCGGATCATGTGATCCTGCTGGCAGTAAGACTGTTTCTGCTGACGCTGGCCTGTATGCTCCCGTTCTTCGGCGGCATCGTCATCTTTGCCTTGTTTTACCAGCTTCTCGTTTCACGGATCATTATGGTACTGCTTCTGCTCGTAAGCCTTTTCCTGATCCTGAAACTGACGCTCGACTATTCTCAGATCTTCCTGCTTTATCTGGACAACCCTTATCTTTCCTGCAAGGAGATCATGCAGCAGAGCAAAGAGCTGATGAAAGGCAACCGGATCCGGTATTTTTACCTGCTGATCAGTTTCTTCGGAATCTCCCTTCTGGGCGTCGTAAGTCTGGGCATCGGTTTCCTCTGGATCGTTCCTTACATGAGCATGACAGAAGTGGAATTTTACCGGGATCTTATCCATGAGCACAGTCCTGATGGAAATCAGGAAGTCTAAAAAAAAGCCGAAGTTTTTCCCATTTTCCAGGGAGTAAACTTCGGCTTCTTTTATCAGTCTACATTTCCAAAGAAAGCGTCATGAATGGCATTCATTGCCTTCTCTCCGTCTTTTTTCTTCACCAGAACGGTGATACGGATCTCAGAAGTGGAGATCATGTTGATGTTGATGCCCACGCTGTAAAGAGCCTCAAACATCTTTGCTGCCACACCGGGATTGCTGGTCATGCCGGCTCCCACAATGGAAATCTTGGCAACGTCCACATTACTGGTCACCTGCTGGAAGGTGATACGCTCCTTATTTTCCTCAATGAGCTGAATGGCAGTTTCCACATCTTCTTCATTTACCGTAAAGGAAATATCCTTGGTCTTCTCACGACCGATAGACTGCAGGATAATATCCACATTCACATTGTTTTTTGCCAGGATATTAAACAGCTTAAATGCAATACCCGGCTCATCTTTCAGACCCATAACAGAAATTCTGGCCGCATTCTCATCCAGCGCCACACCGCTGATCAACATTCTCTCCACGTTTACTACCTCCTTGACAATCGTTCCCTCGGAATTATTCAGACTGGATCGTACTACCAGGGGAACTCCGTATTTCTTTGCCATCTCCACAGAACGGTTATGCAGAACACCTGCTCCACAGGTGGCAAGATCCAGCATTTCATCATACGTGATCTCACTGATCTTTCTGGCTCCCGGAACGATACGGGGATCTGCCGTATATACCCCATCCACATCCGTATAGATCTCACAGGCATCCGCGTGCAGTGCCGCCGCCAGAGCCACCGCTGTGGTATCCGAACCACCGCGTCCCAGTGTGGTATAGTCTTCATAACGGTTCACACCCTGGAATCCGGTCACGATCACGATCTTACGGCTTGCAAGCTCATGACGGATCCTTTCCTTATCGATCCGTTTCAGGCGGGCATTTCCGTACACAGAAGTGGTCTCCATCCGTACCTGAAAAGCATTCAGGGAAATGGCAGGGATTCCCAGCGAATCCAGTGCAATGGCCATAAGAGCAACGGAAGTCTGCTCTCCGGTGGTCATCAGCATATCCAGTTCTCTTTTTGGTGCTTTCGGGTTGATTTCCCGTGCAGTCTTCAGAAGGATATCCGTGGTTTTTCCCATAGCAGAAAGAACAAGTACCACATCATTTCCTCTGGAATATTCTTCGGCACAACGCCGGGCAACATTCATGATCCTTTCCTGGTCGCCGACGGAGGTACCGCCAAATTTCTTTACAATCAGCATATTACGCCTCCTACTAAACAATGGACTGCACCGCCATTTTGCCGCGGGCAGCTGACATACGCTTTATTTTATCACACATTTATGCATAATTACAACAAAAAAAGACTATCCGAAATCACTTTTTCGGACAGTCTTTTTTGTTGTTATCATGCATGCAGATGACGGACACGGATCCTGGAGATCACGGTACCAAGCTTTTCTGCCTTTTCTTTGTATTCACCCTCGGAGATCACTCCGGTCACGAAAGCAAATTCCCCGGAAAGCTCCGGAACGGTGATCGGATCCACATGACCAAACACAGCCTCCACAGAGGAAAGGTCTTGATCTGCTTCCCCTTTTACACGCACCAGAAAACGGCGTCTGGAACCTTTGATGTCATCGAGTTCCAGCTTTTCCTGGCCCCAGCAGACCGGGATGTTTTTGCCTTCATGCTTCACTTCATCCACTACGTCAGCAACCACCGCACTGGCCGTAGGCAGCTTTCCTGCTCCGCTTCCGTAAAACATCGCATCACCCAGTACATTGCCATGGACAAAGATCGCATTGAACACACCATTCACGCTGTAGAGAGGATCATTCGGCCCCAGAAGGAAAGGTGCCACCATTGCATAAAAATGACCGTCCACCTTGCGGCTGTAGGCCAGAAGCTTGATCGTCATTCCCAGTGCATTGGCATAGCGGATATCCTCCGTAGTGATCCTGGTGATACCTTCTGTATAAATATCCTCATAATCCACATATCCGTCAAAAGCCAAGGAGGAAAGGATGGCGATCTTCCGGCAGGCATCATAGCCTTCCACATCCGCCTCCGGATTGCGCTCCGCATAACCAAGTGCCTGTGCCTGCTTCAGCACATCATCAAAATCGGAGCCCTCCTGGATCATCTTCGTCAGGATATAGTTTGTCGTTCCGTTTAAAATCCCTGTGATCTCATCGATCTGATCTGCGGTAAGAGAAGAATTCAACGGACGGATGATGGGAATTCCGCCGCCGCAGCTCGCTTCAAAAAGGTAATTCAGATTTCTCTCTTTCGCCAGGGCAAGAAGCTCCGCACCGTGACGGGCCACCAGCTCTTTATTGGAGGTGCAGACACTCTTTCCTGCCAGAAGTGCCTTTTTGGTGAAAGTATAGGCCGGTTCCACACCTCCCATGACCTCCACAACGATCCGGACTTCCGGATCGTTTAAAATGATGTCGTAATCATGTACGATTTTTTTCTGAATGGGGTCTTCCGGAAAATCGCGAAGATCCAGTACATATTTGATGTTGATTTCCTGACCTGCTTTTCTGCAGATGCTCTCGTGGTTGGTCTTTAAGACCTCCACAACTCCGCTCCCAACGGTACCGTAGCCTAAAACTGCTATCTGTGTCATCTTTCCTTTACTCCCTTGCTAAAATTTTCAGATACTGAATACCATTCAGCTTCTCGATCGCCTCTACCATACTGGAAAGATCCCCTGTATTTGGCAGAATCTCCACACTCAGGGTAAGAGAGGCAATGCCATTAATGGGAATACTCTGATGGATCGTCAGAATATTGGCCCGGTAATCCGCCACAATATGAAGCACATCTGACAAAAGTCCCGGTTCATCATCCATCTGGATCATGAAGGTTATGGTCTTTCCCTTGGCATTGTCATGAAAGGGAAAAATGTCATCTTTATATTTATAAAACGAACTCCTGCTGATCCCCACCTGGTCGGTAGCCTCCTGTACCGTGGAGACACGCTCTGATTCCAGCAGACGTTTGGCCTCTACCACCTTCAAAAGAACTTCCGGAACTGCTTTCTGTTTGACAACAAAATATTTGCTCTCTGACATGGTTGTCCTCCTTGTACGTCCATTAAGTACATTTGTAGTCACAAGGAAGATGTTAACACAGATTCACGGAGAACGCAACCTAAAAATCCCGTCCGCCGCCACCAAAATTTCCGCCGCCGGAAGAATCATGCGTAGTCGTCATGCCGGAATCGCTGCTGCTCTCGTGCTCGATATGACGATGGCTCACATGGGAACCGATAAAGTCATCCCTGCTGCGGCGAACTTTTAAATCCGCCTTCTCTTTGTAAGGATATTCGTACGTTCCCCACTTCAGGTGATAGGTGCCGATCACCGTACTTACCGCTACACCGCCTGCAGCAAGAGCGATCCCAAGGGCAATGAGGAACTCTACGAAAGTGATCCGGCGGCTTTCTTCTTCCTCCGTATCAAAGTAGGTATATTCTCCGGTATCCTCATTGTAATTGAATTTTCCGCTGGCCACGCCGTCTTCAATGAAATCGGCCGTGGCATTCAGCATGCCTTCAAAGGCCTCTGCATACGCTCCGTCTTTCACATTTTCGTATCCGGCATCAATGATCTCCTCCACACGCGCATCCGTGATGTAAAGATCCTTCATGTCTCCTGCCGTTTCTACCTGAACCCGGCGGTTATCCATATCAATGAGATAGATGGCTCCGCCGTCTTTTCCATCATCATAGAAACCGTTGTCCATGTAGAAATCATCTGCATAGGCTTCCGCCTCTTTTCCCTCCGCATCATCCGTGGTGAGAATGACGAAGTTCATATGGAAGGTTCCTGCCAGATCATTGGCTTTCTCATTCAGTTCCTCTTCTTCCGCATCGGTAAGAAGATCCGCCTTGTCAAAGACGAACTGTTCTGTTTCCATCAGGGTCTCTGCCTCACTCCCGGAGGCCATGGCCGGAAGCTTAAGCCCCGGTGCCGCAGTGAGAAGAAGACCGGAAAGCAGAAGCGGTGTCAGAAATAATCGATCTTTTTTTCTCATATGAAATACCCTCCCAGAAGTCCCAGAAGAAATACGGGGATCGTTACCGACAGGAAGAGCCTGAAAAGCTTTCCCCGATCCAGAGGCAGTTTTCCGACTACCTTGCCGGACTGTCCGTTCATCGTGTAGTAATACATTTTTCCGTCTTTTCCCTTGTAGGTCACGGTCCACACCGGGAGGAGTGCATAATGTTCCTCCGTCTCCCTGATCATGCAGTCACATTTCTTTGTAGTGACCGAATCGTAGCCCTCGACGCTCTCCCGGAGAAGCTTCTTCCCGTATTTGTTCACATCATCCGTAAGTTCTCCCTGAAATTCAGAGGCCTCCATATCTCTTCGCTCTGCCTGGAAGCCGGAGAGATAGCCCATGTGAAAAGGCTTTGCCTCGGCCAGTTTATAGGGCCAGACGCCCTCCACCAGAGTCTTGTTGGCCTTTTTCAGGGCATTCTTGCTGAGCTCCTGGAATGTCAGATCACCTTCCCGCTCCACTTGGTATTCCTCGGTCTCCGTATACTCATCGTCCCCGCTGGTCCAGGTATGGATGTTCTCACCCTTTGCCTCGTAAACGCCATCCGCCTTTACATCAAAAAGCCAGGACGGGAAGTAAACGCCGGAAAGCTTTTCGATCTGTTTTTTGTCAAAAAAGGCATTCGGTACAAATTTCTTGCTATGTACAAAATCCAGAAAGCTCTGTTCCGCTTTTTTCCGGTCGATAGCAAAGGGCACGACCAGATCCGGCAGAAATTCTCCGCTGACGCGGCCGGAAAGTACCACCGGATTGTGGCAATAATAACAGAAGGTTGCTGCTGTGGTAGGGTCCGTCACGATCTCCGCTCCACAGCTGGGACAGGTATACAGGACAGCTTCTCCCTCTGTTCCGGCTGCATCGGAAGTCTTCCGGCTTCTGTCACCGGCTGCATGCGGACTGTCTGCCGCCTGTTTTTCAGCCGTTGTACTTCCGGCATCCTCACCGGCGTTCTTTGTTTCCGGATTGGCTGCTTCCAGCTCTTCCTCGGTAAAATAAGAAAAACAGTACTCACATTTGTATTTCTGTGTCTGCGGATCAAAGGTCAGTTCTCCTCCGCAGTTTGGACATTTATAGCTGACTACAGACATAAACAGCCTCCTTTACGGACGGGGATTTCCACAGTTCGGGCAGAATTTTCCGGTGTTGACTGTACCACAGGAGCAGGTCCAGGTGGCCGGAGCCGGACGGCGTCCTCCGCAGTTCGGACAGAAGTTTCCGGTATTGACCGTACCACAGGAACAGGTCCAGGCATCGCCGGAAGGCTGCTGAACGCTCTGAGGCTGACCGTACTGCTGGTTCGGCTGCTGCTGACCATACTGGCCCTGAGGCGGCATCTGCTGCTGATACTGTGCCTGCTGGCCATACTGCTGCTGATACTGGGCCTGCTGCTGGTTCATCTGCTGCTGATACTGGGCCTGCTGATTCATCTGCTGCATATTGGTATTGCTGGCTGCACTCATGAAGCCGCCGGCTCCCTGCATACCCATGCCCATTCCCATATAGCCTGCCATTGCTCCGTTCGCATTGGAACCGGCTGCTTCCAGTCCTTTTGCGATGGAACTCTGTACAAAGCCCTCACGGATGGTGGGATCTCCCATCATGGCACCCTGGTTTCTCATATTGATGAGCTTCTGAGATTCCTCATCATAGGAAACACTGGCAATGCCGACAGACTGGATCTCGATACCACGGGCTTTCTTCCAGTCTTCATCCAGAACCTGCGCCATATATTTGGAGAGCTCTCTTGTTTTACTGGTCACATGAGAAATACGGATGCCGTCTACGGACATCTGGCTGATGGCACTCTGAAGCGCCTCCAGAAACTCATCCAGGAACTGCTGATTGATATCTTCCACTTCCAGATGGGAAGCATTTCTCGGAACCACCTCCGTATAGAAACGGATGGGATCCGTGATCTTGATGGAATAGCTTCCGTGCGTTCTGAGGAAAAGCTCGGAATTGTAGAAATTATCGAAATAGTTTACCGGATTTCTCGTACCGAAACGGATGCCTCTGATCTCCTGAAGGTTCAGGAAATAGACTTTCATGGAAACCGGTTTTCCGCCTCCGAATTTAAAACGGTTGAAAGAATCCTTCAGAACATCTCCCACCAGATCTCCGTTAAAAAGTGAAGGTGCAGAAGCATTGTCTACTGTATAGTAGCCAGGTTCTGCGGAATAATCGATGATCTTTCCACCGTCTGTCAGGATCATAAACTGATTGTCATAGACATGAATCACAGAACCGTTAGAGATCACATCACTGTTTCCTCTCCGGTTGGAACCCTGTCTTACGATATTTCCCTCTGTAAAGAGCGTCTGCTCCCCCATATCACCGGCTTCCACAACGTCAAGCCACTGATCTGACAATGTTCCCCTTGCAGTGTCCACTGCTGCTCTGATAATACCCATAATCTCTTCCTCCAACTTTCTTTTATTCCATATCTGTACCGGTATCTCCTGAGGACTCACCAAGCGTGATCCATTTCAGATATGCATTGATAAACAGATCGATATTTCCGTCCAGAACACTGTCCACATTTCCTGTTTCTGCTCCTGTCCGATGGTCTTTTACCATCGTATAAGGCTGAAGGACATAGGAACGGATCTGGTTGCCCCAGCCGATCTCCTTGACCTCACCACGGATACCGGAAACCTTCTCTGCATTCTCCTGCTGTTTGAGAAGATACAGCTTTGCTTTCAGCATCTGCATGGCTTTGTCTTTATTCTGGAACTGGGAACGCTCATTCTGACACTGTACCACGATACCGGTCGGTATATGTGTGATACGGATAGCAGAAGACGTCTTATTGATGTGCTGTCCGCCGGCTCCGCTGGAACGGTAGGTATCCACACGGATATCCTCATCCCTGATCTCCACATCCAGGTCTTCTTCAATATCCGGCATGACATCACAGGATACAAAGGAGGTCTGCCGTTTTCCTGCCGCATTGAAGGGAGAAATACGTACCAGACGATGCACTCCTTTTTCTGATTTCAGATAACCAAAGGCATTCTCACCGTTTACCTGGAAGGTAACGGATTTGACACCTGCCTCATCGCCGTCCAGATAGTCCAGGACTTCCATGGAAAAGCCCTTCTTATCCACCCAGCGGCTGTACATCCGGTAAAGCATACCGCACCAGTCGCAGGACTCGGTTCCGCCGGCTCCGGCGTGCAATGTGACAATGGCAGCGTTATTGTCGTACTCTCCGGAAAGCAGCGTCTTCATACGGATATTTTCATATTCCGTGATGAATTCATCCATATTTGCCTGAATATCCGGCAGGACAGCCGGATCGTTTTCCTCATAACCCATCTCGATCAGAAGCTCGATCTCTTCAAAAAGCTCTGTCAGATGATGGTAGATCGCGATATCATCCTTCAGGCTTTTCAGCGTCTTCATGCTTTCCTGGGATTTCTCCGGATTATCCCAGAAGTCCGGCTCTTCCATTTTTCTCTCAAGCTCCTGGACTCTCTGCTCTTTGTTTACCAGATCCAGAGAATCCTTGATCTCCTCCAGGGGCTGTCTGTATGTGCCCAGAGTATATTTAAACTGGTCTAATTCAACCATAGGTTCCACCTCTTTCTATATTTCGCACCTTGAAACGATAACGTCCAAAATGCCCGGCGAATTCTATCATCCGCCGGGCAGAATCTTACGCGGGCTGCCGCGTGATCATCTCCTTATGCGCGTCTGCCGCAGCACTGTTTATATTTTTTACCACTTCCGCAGGGGCAGGGATCGTTGGGATATACCTTCTCTTCCATGCGCTTCTTAGGCTCTCTCGGACCGGATTCATCTTTGTTGGTTCCGGTCACCTTGGCAACCTCTTCACGCTCTGCCTTCTGCTCTACACGAACATGGTAGAGAAGACGGAGGGTATCCTCCTGAATGGAAGCTGTCATGGCATTGAACATCTCGTAGGCACTCATCTTATACTCTACAAGGGGATCCTTCTGGCCATAAGCCTGAAGGCCGATACCCTGACGCAGCTGCTCCATATCATCAATGTGGTCCATCCACTTCCGGTCTACGACCTTCAGTACGATGACACGCTCCAGCTCACGAAGCTGTTCCGGCTCCGGGAACTCTGCCTCTTTGGATTCATAAAGCTTGGTCGCCTGCTCTTTTAAGAGCTGTTTCAGCTGATTTTTCTTCAGGTGCTCCGGAAGCTCCACTTTCGGAAGGGGGATCACCGGAAGAAGCAGGGTGTCAAGCTCGGTAAGGTTCCAGTCCTCACGGTCCTGCTCATCGGAAATACACATATCCACGGTATTATCCACGAAATCAGCGATCATCTTGTAAACGGAATCACGCATATTCTCTCCGTCCAGGACACGGCGGCGCTCTTTATAGATGATCTCACGCTGCTCGTTGTTGACCTGGTCATACTCGAGAAGGTTTTTACGGATACCGTAGTTGTTGCTCTCGATCTTCTTCTGCGCTTTCTCAATGGCGCTGGAAAGCATCTTGTGCTCGATCTGCTCATTTTCTGCCACGCCCAGCTTCCGGAAAGTGTTCATCAGGCTTTCGGAACCGAAGAGACGCATCAGATCATCCTCCAGAGAGATGTAGAAACGGGATTCTCCCGGGTCTCCCTGACGTCCGGAACGACCACGCAGCTGGTTATCGATACGACGGGACTCATGGCGCTCCGTACCGATGATCTTCAGACCGCCGGCTTCCTTCGCTTTGTCATCCAGCTTGATATCGGTACCACGGCCTGCCATGTTGGTTGCGATGGTAACGGCTCCGTGAATACCGGCATCCTTGACGATCTCAGCCTCCAGCTCATGGAACTTCGCATTCAAGACATTATGCTTGATGCCCTGTCTCTTCAGCATACTGCTTAAAAGCTCGGAGGTTTCGATGGTGATGGTGCCGACCAGGACCGGCTGCTCTTTCTCATGAGCTGCCTTGATCTCTTCGACCACTGCACGGAATTTCTCTTTTTTCGTCATGTAAACGGCATCATCCAGGTCTTTTCGGATCACCGGACGGTTGGTGGGGATCTCCACAACGTCCATGCCGTAGATCTCACGGAACTCTTTTTCCTCGGTAAGAGCGGTACCGGTCATACCGGATTTCTTCGCATATTTATTGAAGAAGTTCTGGAAGGTGATGGTAGCCAGTGTCTTGCTCTCTCTCTTAACTTTTACATGCTCTTTTGCCTCGATGGCCTGATGGAGTCCGTCGGAATAACGGCGGCCCGGCATGATACGGCCGGTAAACTCATCAACGATGAGAACCTCGTCATCTTTTACCACATAGTCGCGGTCACGGAACATGAGGTTGTGTGCTCTTAAGGCAAGAATGATGTTGTGCTGGATCTCCAGGTTCTCCGGATCTGCCAGGTTTTCAATATGGAAGAAGTCCTCCACCTTATGAACGCCCTGTTCTGTCAGGTTTACGACCTTGTCTTTTTCATTTACGATGAAATCGCCGGTCTCGGTGATCTCCTCACCCATGATGGCTGTCATCTTGGTCACTTCGCCGCTGGCCTCGCCTCGCTCCAGCTGTCTTGCGAGGATATCGCAGACCTCATAAAGCTTGGTGGATTTGCCGCTCTGACCGGAAATGATCAGCGGGGTACGGGCTTCATCAATCAGGACAGAGTCCACCTCGTCGATGATGGCATAGTGAAGCTCTCTCTGTACCAGCTGCTCTTTATAGATCACCATATTGTCACGAAGGTAGTCGAAACCGTCCTCGTTGTTGGTTACATAAGTGATATCACAGGCATACTGGGCACGGCGCTCGTCATTGTCCATGGAGTTCAGGATACAGCCGCAGGTCAGTCCCAGGAAGCGGTGAACCTGTCCCATCTCCTCGGCATCACGGTGTGCCAGGTAATCGTTGACGGTGATGATATGGACTCCTTTTCCCTCCAGGGCGTTTAAGTAAGCCGGAAGGGTCGCTACCAGAGTCTTACCTTCACCGGTCTTCATCTCGGCGATACGTCCCTGATGAAGGATGATACCTCCGATCAGCTGTACGCGGTAGGGCTCCATGCCAAGTACACGTTTATCTGCCTCACGGACAACGGCAAAGGCTTCCGGAAGCAGGTCATCCAGGGTCTCTCCTTTGGAAAGACGCTCTTTAAACTCTGTGGTTTTATTTCGCAGGTCTTCGTCAGAAAGTGCCTGCATCGTCGGTCTTAAAGCTTCGATCTGATCCACAAGCGGTTTGATTCTCTTCACCTCGCGCTCACTGTGGGTACCGAAGACCTTTTGAAACATACTCATGCTGATAATCTCCTAAAATTTATATTTCGTCCTTTTCATAAACACTTCTATTTTAGCACTTTCTGTCAGGTTTCACAATAAAATTTTTCTGAACATCCTGTTAACGGGATAAATGCCCCCGTTCATAAATGAAAAACAGCTTTTTTCGCTGGATTTTCTTCCGAAAACCTGATGAAAAAAGCTGTTCTTCGTTTCTCATACTTTGATCCTTCTGGCTGCATCGTCGCTGATAAGGATCCTTCTGTCTTCCACACCTACGATGACACCTCCGAAGATCCGGCTGATCACATGGACGTCTTCTCCTTCACGGACCTTGCAGCTTCTGATATAGTCCATCGTTTCCGGCATCCCGGTCATCCATTTGACCGTATAAGCTTCTCCGGCCTTTGTTTCATTGAGGGATAACATGTTGCATCTTTCCTTTCTCTGATTTGTCTGATAATTCAGTTAGCTTTATCTATCATACTGTCTTTTTCATTATTTTCTTCTTTTTGTTCTATTTTATTCCTGTTATCCCGCATTAGTCAATCGTAACAATTTTTCCATATTCAGAGACAGGCAGGTTTAAAAAAAGTGCTCGTCATACTTGTATGAACGAACACTTTTTCGTAAAAATCTATCTGTTGGCTACTACACCATACTGCTCTGAACAGTTACTGTAAAGCTCCAGACTCCTATGCAATTCTGCTGATCAGCACTCCGGCTCGATCAGTCCGTAGGTATTGCCTTTTCTCTTATACACCACGCAGACCTCATCGTTCTCTGCATTGCGGAATACGAAGAAGTTATGTCCAAGAAGCTCCATCTGTACACAGGCATCTTCCGGATACATGGGTTTAATCCCGAAATGTTTGGTACGGATGATCTTGATCTCTTCGTCATCCTCGACTTCTTTCTCAATGAACTCCTTGCGGAGGTTTCCGCCGTCCTGATGTCTCTCCACGATCTTGTTTTTATATTTGCGAAGCTGACGTTCGATGACTTCCTCTACCAGGTCGATGGATACATACATATCGTTGCTGACCTGTTCGGAACGGATGATGTTGCCCTTCACCGGGATCGTCACCTCGATCTTCTGTCTTTCCTTTTCTACACTCATGGTTACAATGATTTCAGTCTCAGGAGTGAAATATCTTTCCAATTTTCCAAGCTTGTCTGTCACGGCACTGCGAAGACCGTCTGTTACCTCGATGTTTTTTCCACTAATTGTAAAACGCATAAGCTCAACTCCTTTGTCGATAAAATTCACATCCGGGAGTTCCGAAGGATGTCCCGGTTGTATGAGCACATTATAGCATATGCGAATACACATTACAAGAAAATATACAAAAATTTTCTATTTTTTATAAAGTTTTCGTATCTTTGTCACAACAATTCAAAGGTACCAGGGTGAAAAGTTCAAAGAGCCGTTCATGCTTGCATCATTCCGTCCGCACAGACCTTCTGTACTTTTTCAAATCCCATGCTGCCGCCAAAGAGGTCCAGGGCACTTCCGATGGTCACATCCAGACGGTTCCGCCCCAGTTCTTTTAAACTCCGAAGATCTTCGAAGTTTCCCACACCACCGGCGTAAGTGACGGGGATTTTTCCCCAATCTCCCAGCATTTTCGCCAGATCCTTTTCAATGCCGGAAGCTTTTCCTTCCACATCTACCGCATGGATCAGAAATTCTGCACAGCTTCCGGAGAGTTCATCCAGTATCTCCGGCGTCAGCTTTACCTCCGTAAATTTCTGCCAGCGGTCCGTGACGATATAGTAAGCATCTTCTTTTTTCCTGCAGCTTAAATCCAGTACCAGGTGCTCTTTTCCTACTGCATGCACCAGCCGCTCCAGATTTTCTTCCTTCAGGCGCCCATCCTTGAATACAAAGCTGGTAACGATGACATGAGAAGCTCCGGCTTTTAAGAAAGCTTCCGCATTTTCGTCATGGATGCCGCCGCCGATCTGAAGACCACCCGGCCAGACTGCCAGTGCTTTCATGGCCTGTGCTTTCGTGGCTTCATAATAAGGGGAGGATTCGGGATTTAAAAGGATCACATGACCTCCGGACAGTTTTTTCTCCTGATAAAGTGCCGCATACCAGGCCGCATCCTGTTCTGCCACAAAATTCTCTGCCGCCTGGTCTCCCTGATCCTTCAGAGAACCGCCGACGATCTGTTTGACTTTTCCGTTGTGTATATCAATGCATGGCCGAAATCTCATATTCCTCTGCTCCTGTTCTTTTTTCGACAGTATACCGCAGTTTGGTTTTATTGAAAAGAAGTTTTGAAAAACATTTGGCGGCAAGGTCTAAACGCGTGTCTGCCCAAATAGAATGCACTGAGAGAATCATTCCTGAAATAAGGAGGTTTCAACTTGCAGTCCAAGCCGAAAATCCTGGTACTGAAAATGCGGGAGCTGATCTATACGGGTATTTTTCTGTTTCTGGTAATCGTTCTGGTCGTTCTTCTGATCCTGATGTTCCGTTCTGAAAAAACGCCCGAAAAGCAGACTCCGATCTCCACGGAACGATACACCGCCGGTGTCTATTCTTCCCCTGTGACGCTGGGCGATACGGTGGTGGATGTGACCGTGACGGTTGACCCCAACCGCATCAAAGCCATCTCCCTGAACCATCTCAGTGAAACCACTTCCACCATGTATCCGCTGATCGGTCCGGCTGTGGAAGAGCTGGAAGCCCAGATTCTGGAAAAACAGTCCACCAAAGATATCACCTGGGAAGCCACTGGAAAATACACGGCCTCGATTCTTCTGCATGCGATCGAAAAAGCACTGGACCGGGCGGAGGGCAGCGTGTTTTCCGAATGAATCCCACCGGAAAAAGAAAAAAGCGTCCCGGCTTTCTGCCAAAACGCTTTTTTCTTTTTCTTATTCTTCGTCGTCTTTGGGATTTTCACGGTAAAGCTTATAAAGAGTCTCCACAGCAAGATCCAGATGCGTATCTTTCTGTCCGGAGAATTTTCCGTCGTCTGCAAGGGAAGCCACAGCCGGATCGATGGGCATTTTTCCAAGAACCGTTGTATCCAGGGAAGCAGCGATCTCATCGATATGACTCTCACCGAAAACAGAAATCTTCTTTCCGCAGTCCGGACAGACAAGATAACTGTAGTTCTCCACGATACCAAGTACCGGAATCTTCATGGCTTTTGCCATGTTGAAGGCTTTGGTCACGATCATACGTACCAGATCCTGCGGAGAAGAAACGATCACGATTCCTTCTACCGGAAGAGACTGGAATACCGTCAGCGGCACATCACCGGTTCCTGGCGGCATATCGACAAACAGGAAGTCCAGTTCGCCCCAGATCACATCGCTCCAGAACTGTTTTACCATATTGGCGATGACCGGACCTCTCCAGATCACCGGATCCTCTTCGTTGGGAACCAGAAGGTTCAGGGACATGACCTTGATCCCGTTCTCTGTGATAACAGGGATGATACCGTTGTCATCAGCCACTGCAGGTCCGTGAAGACCGTACATTTTCGGAATGGAGGGACCTGTGATATCGGCATCCAGGATTCCCACGCGGAAGCCTTTTTCTGCCATGCGGTTTGCCAGAGTGGCAGTTACCATGGATTTACCTACGCCGCCTTTTCCGCTGACTACGCCGATGACGTGTCTTACATTCGAATAAATATTCTGTTCTACCAGAAAGCTGGTCTTCTTGGAGGGACATCCCTCGCAGCTTTCCTTTGTGCAGCTCTGATTGCTGCAGCTTTTTTCTGCCATTTTTATATCCTCCTGTGGCACTTTATATTCATAATGCAGAATTGCATGAGCCGCCTTACAGCAAAGCAATCCGTAAGCATCTGTCAGTGAATACGATCAGTCTTCTGCATAAGCGTCTGCTTCTATACATCTGTGGAAAAATCCCAGGACTTTTTGCTCGTATTCTTCTTTGTGGAGATAATAACTCTCCGCATGGCCTGCGCCTTTGGTGATCCAGATCTCTTTCTCACCGGCTGCCGCCTGATAAATTTTTCTGCCCATAGCCGCAGGCACGAAATCATCTTTTTCTCCGTGGATCACAAGCACCGGAAGCCGGCTCTCTGCGATGCAGTCATCGGAAGAAAGATCCGAAAAGCCATAGCCTGCACAAGCCTTGCAGAACAGATTGGTCAGAAAGAGCAGCGGACGGCTCAGAAAGCCTTTTCCGTTCTGTTTCAGCACATGGCGGAACTCTTCCTCCGGAGAGGTAAAGCCGCAGTCTTCTACGATTCCCCGTACGGACATGGGAAGGCAGAGATTGGATGCCATAAGCACCGTGGCCGCTCCCATGGAGATTCCATGGAGAAAGATCTTCTGTTTTCCATGAAAACGCTCATCCAGAAAGCGCACCCAACGGTAACAGTCTTCTCTGTCCAGAATACCAAAACCAATGTAACGGCCATCACTTTCCCCGTGAGCCCTGTCATCTGCCAGAAGCACATTGTAACCTGCTTCCAGGTAAAAACGGGCAATGACCGCATACTCCCTCCGCCGGTTGCAGCGGTAGCCGTGAACCAGGAATACGGTACTGTCCGGCTCCCCTTCTCCTTCGAAAAACTCGCCTCTTAGCGTCAGTCCGTCAAAAGACTGGATGGAGACCTTTTCGCTTCCCCGCTCGTTCAGCCAGTGGTTGCTCTCTGTCCAGAGTTTTTTCCGCTCTGCACCGTTCACGGTGTCCGGTGATACGATCAGATCGGTCGGATCCGGTTTTTTCCTTACGATGATGTTGTGGAAAACCGCCCCCGCTCCAGTAAGAGCTGCTGCAGTCCCGGCAAGCAGGATGCCTGCTGCCAGGTTCTTTTTCTTCATAGGATCACCTCACTCTTTCTTCATATCTCTGTAAACGTGTAACGCTGATGAAGGCCGCTGACCATCAGATCAAATACGACAGAACCGTCCTTCGCCACCGTCTTTTCATATGTCATTTCCTGCCCGGCAAATTTTTTCTTCACAAACGCATCCAGATCATCTGTCTCGATCTCTTCAAAGAAGGTATCTCTGTCCCTGTTAAGCGGGCACTGGTTGATGATCTCCAGGATTGCCTCATATTCTTTCATAGCCACTACCTCCGGAGCTTCAGAATTTCATCCAGGATCCTTCCTGCTGCCTCTTCTTTGGACATCAGTTCCAGAGAGATCTCCTCCTCCGGTGTGATCATCGTGATCACATTGGTATCTGTACCAAAGCCGGCGCCGGCCTGTTTGAGATTGTTTGCTACGATCAGGTCCAGATTTTTCTTTTTGAGCTTTGCCCTGGAATTTTCCAGCATGTGTTCCGTCTCCATGGAAAAGCCACAGAGGAACTGACCTTCTTTTTTATGCTCACCCAGATATTTCAGGATGTCATCCGTCTTCTCCAGTTCCAGCGTCAGATGGTCGCCGCCTTTTTTCACTTTCTCATCGCTGACCGTCTGGGGACGGTAATCTGCTACGGCAGCCGCCTTGATGATGATATCCTGCTCTGCCGCACGGCCGGTCACTTCCTCAAACATCTCTCTGGCACTCTCAATGGGTACTACCTTCACAAAACGTGGTTTCTCGATGCTGGTCTGACCAGTCACCAGAGTGACTTCTGCTCCCCGGAGCATACAGTTTCTGGCTACCGCATAACCCATTTTTCCGGTGGAATGATTGGTGATGTAGCGCACCGGATCCATTGCTTCCATTGTGGGACCTGCCGTCACCAGAACCTTGAGTCCCTTCATATCTTTTTCAAGAGCGATTTCTTTTAAGATGTAGTCCAGAAGCACTTCTTCTTTCGGAAGCTTTCCTGCTCCCTCATCCCGACAGGCCAGAAAACCCACCGCCGGCTGGATCACCTGATAATCATTCAGTGTAAGCTTTTTCAGGTTGTCCTGAACGATGGAATTTTCAAACATCCGGGTATTCATAGCCGGTGCGATCAGCTTCGGACAGGTGCAGGCAAGCGCTGTGGTCGTCAGCATATCATCGGCGATACCGCCGGCAAGCTTTCCGATCACATTTGCAGTCGCCGGTGCGATCATCATGACATCGGCTTTTTTCGCCAGAGCCACATGCTCCACACTGTACTGAAAATTCCGGTCAAAGGTATCCACCAGACATTTATTGTTGGTCAGAGTTTCAAACGTAATGGGATGGATAAAGTTTGTGGCATTTTTCGTCATGATCACATGAACATCGGCATGAAGCTTTACCAGCATGCTGGCCAGATTGGCTGCCTTGTAAGCCGCAATACTTCCTGTCACTCCCAGAACTACGGTTTTTCCTTTCAGCATATCGTTCTCCTTTTATAAACGGCTCCCTGTAAAGGGACTGCTTTCTCTTGGATCTCGCTGTGTTCCCAGGGGCTGTGTCCGCGTTGATACTGCTGCAAACGGGCATAGTTCTCCCTGCACGATACCCATAGTATAACATACCTCTCGAAATATGACATGTTTTTTTCAAAGTGCTTTCTATTTTCCTTCTTGCGAAGGTCTTTTTCCTGTGCTATACTTTCCCGGTAATTGTATTGTATCCCATAAGGGAATAATAACAAGGAGAAAATTGAATATGAAAACACAGACAAAAACAACGCAACTGACAATCCTCGGTCTTATGACTGCAGTGCTGCTTCTGATGGCGTACACGCCTCTGGGATATCTGAACATCGGTCCCCTGGCAATCACCTTCAATGTCATCCCGGTAGCGATCTGTGCCATCACGCTTGGTCCTGCAGGCGGAGCTGCGGCAGGTGCCGTTTTCGGCCTTACCAGCTTCCTTCAGTGTATCGGCGTAGGCGGAACCAGTGCCATGGGTGCGGTTCTCTTTGAGATCAATCCGGTTCTCGCTTTCATCCAGCGCTTCATTCCCCGTCTGCTTGATGGTCTGCTTCTGGGCTATATCTTCCGTGCAGTACGGAAAACCGGCAATGTTTACGCAGCCTGCCTGGTGACCGGTTTTTGTTCCGCATTTCTGAACACCGCATTCTTCATGGGTGCTCTGGTTGTACTTTTTGGCAATACAGAATATGTTCAGGGACTGATGGGCGGAAAAAATGTGATTGTCTTCATCTGCACTTTCGTCGGAATCAATGCCGTATGTGAAATGATCTCTTCCACCATCCTCACCGGAGCGATCGGAGCTGCTCTTTCCAAGGCAAGACTGATTCCCGCACCGCAGGATAAAAAAGCGTCAGTATAATCAATAGAGGGGCCTTATGATTTTAGCGATCGATATCGGAAACACAAACATCGTCATCGGCTGTATCAAAGATGACAAAATTCTTTTTACGGAAAGAATGTCCACGGATTCCAACAAAACAGTTCTGGAATATGCCATCGGTTTTAAGACCGTTCTGGAGCTCTATCACATCCATACAGAAGATCTGACAGGCTCCATTATTTCTTCCGTTGTGCCTCCTGTGACCAACACGGTCCGGAAAGC
>CAKRQP010000028.1:0-20908 GCA_934393555.1 uncultured Lachnospiraceae bacterium | reverse complement strand
AGGGCGAAGCGCCTTAGCCGGTCAAGGGTGCAACCATTGCCCAGTTAGTGGCGTTTCGCCACTAAGTACTGGGTATTACTTGTAGCAGAGCTTCACAAGATTTAGCAACTTCGTTGCAAATCCCTTCGGGAAAAACTAAATATTGTTATTATTAACAGACTGAGTAGAGAGATTTACTTGGTCTTTTTTTGTAGAAAAAGAAAGGAAGAGTTACACTACTCATAAAGGGCTCCTTTGTTGGTATTATTTGAGATTCGACACCTCAATTTTACCACAAATGGATGCTCTTTTTTTATTCACTTAATAGGTGAAAAGCAATATGTAGTTAAAATACAGTAACTATGTGGCTTTTAGCCACTTTCACGGCAAAGCCGTGAATAATTCAGGTTAATTATTATTCTCATAACTGCGCATGGCCTAAATAGGGACTATCCGGTCTATTTGAAATTTCATGGTACAGGGACAGGGAAACTGACAGAGATCGTTTTTGCAAATTCGGTATGTCCGAGCAGTCAGTAATGTTGACCGTAATCGAAGCAGATGCTTATGGAACAGAAGGCTGTTATGGTTTGTCGGCGAGAAATTCCTCCACCTCCGCAAGCCGTTTTTCCCCTTCGTTTCGTCCAAGCTGGTAAACCCGTTCCAGTTCTTCCGGGTGACGTTCGACAGCACCGATATTGAGGGCGGCCTCCGGGCGGATAACGAGGAGATTTCCGGATAGTTCCTGCTTTTTGATGTATGCGATGGTTTCGTTATAGCGCTCGTGACGGTTTTCCAGTGCCTGAATGAGGGCCGGATTTTTCCGGAGAAGGATTCGCAGAAGGGGCAGCAGCTGGTTGGGCTTTTTCACATAACCTTCCGGCTGGGTGAGAATGACAACGTTCCGTTCATAGCCGATGCTTTCAAAAAAACGCACCGGGATGGAGTCAGCGGTGCCGCCGTCCGAAAGCATATGGCCATCCAGATTTACAAAGCGGGAGAGTGCCGGCATGGAAGCGGAGGCCCGCATCCACTGAATATCCTCTGCATCGCCTTTCAGGCAGTTGTGATAAACGGGCTTTCCGGTCTCCACGTCGGTGCAGACCACATAGAAATCTATGGGATTTTCCTCATAGGTTTTCACATCGAAAGGATCCAGACGGTCGGGCAGCTCGTGATAGCAGAATTCCTCGCCATAGATATCCCCGGTCCTGAGAAGAGAGCGGAAACTGACGTAGCGGGGATCCTGGCAGTAAGTCTTGTTATAGCGGATCACACGCCCGATCTGGCGGGATTTATAATTGCAGCCAAAGACGGCTCCTGCGGAGACACCGATCGCCCCGTCAAAGCACACACCAGCCTCCATTAACACATCGATCACACCGGCGGTAAACATGCCCCGCATGGCTCCGCCTTCCATAATCAGTCCGGTCTTCATCTTCTGTATCCACTCCTTGTCTCTGAAATTTTGTCTTTTATCAGTTTAGCCTATCAGCGTTGAAATATCAATATAATCTGTAAATTTCAGAACTCTCTCTTGTTCTCTAAAAAAATCATGTATAATTAAGAAAAACTATATATTTATCTGTTAATTCCGTGCTATAATCGCCGTAACAGTAACGGGATGACAGACAAGACATTACAGATTTTGAAGGGAGGCATTTTTATGAGGAAACAAAAACACTGGCTGTATGCGATGACTTTTCTGGGCGGCTGTCTGCTTTTGGCAGCGGGAAACGTTCTGGCGGGAGAAACGTTTTCTTACCAGCTCAATGACAATACGACAGAGGCGAAAGAAACCATTGTTTCCAGTTCAGTAGCTGCAAATACCGCACTTTCTGAGATGAACCTTATTTTTGATGTTACCTTTCCCATGACAGCAGAAGGAGAAACGGAAGACAATCCGGAAATGCGGATTGAAACCAGTCTGGATATCTTTGGAGAAAAGGTCTGGTGGGAAGGCAGCGTTTATCTGAATGATACTCTTTCCTACTGCTATCTCGTGGATGCTTCCACCGGAAATGTGATCAAGCTTTCCGATCTGGTGACAGCAGAAAGTCTGATGGACATTGACGAATACGAAAAGCAGTTCAGCCGCTGGGATCTCATGGAACTGACCAGCGAGGATTCCTGGATGGAAGAACTCAAAAAATATAAAGATGGCACACTCTTTTCCCGGGATGCCCTTCTGGATAAACTCACGATCGGAGAGATGAACAGCCGCTATCTTCAGGTAGCTGTCACCGCTTATGATCCCATCGCCGATGAGGGACCGGATCGCTGGGTATTCTGGATGGATTACAACAGCCGCCGGCCGCTGGAGGCCTACCGGGCAGATCTGGTGTCTATTACCGGACAGATCGGATAAAATACGGCAGTTCTGAACCTCCCTGATTCTGCATATACTGGATAACAAAAGTCCGGAGGGTCGGCTGCCTATGAGACGAAAAGGAAAAAAGCCTTTTGGACGGGTACTGACGGATGCGGCAGGGATCCCGCCGGAACTGGTGTCTTCCCTGCCTCTGCTTTCCATGACCGGTCAGGAAGAACTGTTCATTGAAAATTTCAAAGGAATTCTCCAGTACACGGATGCTGTTCTTTTACTCCAGACAAAAGCCTGCCTTTTGCGGATCGAAGGACAGCATCTTTTTCTCGTCTATTATACGAAGGATGCACTGAAACTTACAGGAACCATCACCAGTATCTGTTTTCTGACCAGCTGACAGGAGGATTTTTCATGATGGCAAACATCCAGCGTCAGATGAAGGGCTACGTCCGGATACGTGTCCACACGGTTTCCTACGACCGTTTCTTAAATATCTGTGCGCTTCATAACCTTTACATATGGGATCTCAAACCGGTGGAAAATGCTTATGAAATGAATCTTTCTATAGAAGCTTTCCGCCGTTTAAAACCTCTGGCCAGAAAGACAGGAACCCATATCCGTATTGTCAGAAAGTGCGGCCTTCCCTTCTGGCTTTTCCGGAACCGCCACAGGAAAGCCTTTGCGGCCGGTTTTCTTGGCGGGGCGTCCCTTCTGTTCCTGTTTTCTTTTTTTATCTGGAATATCGAGGTCAGCGGCAACCGTTCTGCTTCCGCAGAGGTTATTTACCGTTATCTCAAAGAAGAGAAAGCCACTTATGGAGCTCTGAAAAATACCATCGACTGCAAGAAGCTCCAGGCAGATCTCCGGGAAAAATTTCCGGATTTTCTCTGGGTCTCGGCAAAGATCAAGGGGACCAGCCTTCTCATTGATGTGAAAGAAAATGATCTTCAGGACCTCACGCCGGAGGAATTGCCGGAAAGTGATCTCATTGCCGGGACAGACGGGACCATTGAACGCATCATAACACGGCAAGGGATGCCTCAGGTACATGTCGGAGACCGGGTAAAAAAAGGGGACCTGCTGGTATCTTCTGAAATTCCCATCCTCAATGATGAAAAAGAAATCACCGGTTATGAGTATTGTGCGGCAGATGCGGATATCCTGATAAAAGCCGTTTACGAATATCGGGACAGTTTTCCTCTTTTATATGAAGAAAAACTCTATACAGGCCGGGAAAAAAGCGGTTTTCTCATTCAGCTGGGAAGCCGGCTGTTTTCTCTGAAACCTAAAAAAGAGAGTTATCAGGCCTGTGATCTGGTGACGGAGGAACGACAGTTTGGCTTTTCCAGGTATTTTAAACTCCCTCTTTTTTATGGCCGGATGTATATGCGGGAATACCGTCTGATAAAGAAAAGATACTCTTCCGGCGAGGCCATTGCCCGAATGCAGGAGAAAATAGAAAAAAATATGGAAAAAATTCGGGAAAAAGGGGTTCAAATATTTGAAAATGATGTTAAAATAGAAACGGATGAGAAAAGCTGTTCCGCTTCGGGGCAGCTGACACTCATTCAGAAAACCGGAAAACGAGTGGAAAGGACGAAAACAGATTCATGAGCATCATTGAAGCGATTACAGAAATTCCGGCAGAGCACGAGAAGAATGTATTCGGTCAGTTTGACCAGCATATAAAGAAAATTGAACGTACCCTGAATGTGACCATGATCCTGAGAGACGGAACGCTCAAGATCATCGGAGATGCCGCCAATGTTTCCAAAGCCAAAGATATTGTGCAGGACCTGGTAAAGCTCTCCATGCGGGGGAACACCATTGAAGAACAGAACATCAACTATGCACTGGCGCTTGCAATGGAAAATTCCGATACCGGCTCCATGGTGGAGATCGATAAAGACTGTATCTGCCATACCATCAACGGAAAGGTGATCAAACCCAAAACGCTGGGGCAGAAGGCTTATGTGGATGCCATCCGGAACAAGATGATCGTTTTCGGTATCGGACCTGCAGGTACCGGAAAAACCTATCTTGCCATGGCAATGGCGATTTCCGCCTTCAAAAACGGTGAGGTTTCCAGGATCATCCTTACAAGACCGGCTATCGAAGCTGGTGAAAAGCTTGGCTTCCTGCCGGGTGATCTCCAGAGTAAGGTGGATCCGTATCTTCGCCCGCTGTACGATGCCCTTTATCAGATCATGGGACCGGACAGTTTTGCAAAAAATATGGAAAAAGGCCTTATTGAGGTCGCTCCTCTTGCTTATATGCGAGGCCGTACACTGGATAATGCCTTCATCATTCTTGATGAGGCACAGAATACCACACCGGCTCAGATGAAAATGTTTCTGACCCGTATCGGTTTTGGTTCTAAAGTCATCGTGACCGGCGATTCTACCCAGAAGGATCTGCCAAGCACCCAGAAATCCGGTCTGGAGGTCGCAATGAAGGTATTAAAAAATGTGGAAGATATTTCTTTCTGCAGCCTTACCAGCAAAGACGTGGTCCGTCACCCGCTGGTGCAGAAGATCGTCAATGCCTATGAGGAGTATGAAAAGAAAACTTCCGCACAGCAAAGGAGGCGCTCATGAGCGTTATTTACGAAGATGAGTATGGAAAAGACTGGCCTTTCTCTCCGGAAGAACTGGCAGGGAAAGTGATCGAGGCGAGTCTGGATTATGAAAACTGTCCTTATGAAGCCCAGGTAAATGTGCTTCTGACAGGCAATGAGGAGATTCATGAGATGAACCGGAATTTCCGGGGGATCGACCGTCCCACGGATGTGCTTTCTTTTCCGCTTTTGAATTATGACACACCTTCTGATTTTTCAGCAGCAGAAGAAGAGGAAGCGGATTCCTTTGATCCGGAATCAGGTGAACTGATGCTTGGGGATATCGTTCTTTCCGGAGACAAGATCCTGGAGCAGGCAGAGGCTTATGGTCATTCTGTAAAACGGGAATTTGCTTTTCTGGTTGCTCACAGCATGCTCCATCTGTGCGGGTATGACCATATGACAGAAGAAGAAGCAAAAGAAATGGAACGGCGTCAGGAGGAGATCCTGCAGAGCCTTTCCATCACAAGATAAACAGAGAGGGGATAGAAAAATGAACAGATTAAAAACAAGACTTCTTGTAACAGCAGCAGCACTCGCTGTACTTGGCACTTCCGCCCAGGCAGCAGAGCTGGTTCAGAAAGATGACGCACCGGTGACAAAAACGGATTCTCTGGCAGGTTTAAGCGTGGATTCTTCCTCTGAGGATACCACTGAGACTGCAGCAGAGGCTTCTACAGAGGCACTGGATCCTGATGCACAGGTACGCAGCAAACTGACCGGCCGCCTGGTCGATGCAGAGGTAGGGACCAAACGTCCCATGGCCATCATGCTCAACAATATTTATGATGCCTGCCCGCAGGCCGGTATCGAGGAAGCCGGTATTGTTTATGAGGCTCCCGTAGAGGGCGGTCTTACCCGTCTGATGGGAATCTTTGAAGATTACCGCGGTATGGAGAAGATCGGTTCTGTCAGAAGCTGCCGTGATTATTACATTGATTTTGCAAAAGAATTTGACGCCGTTTATATCCATTACGGACAGGCTGTTTATGCCATGAACAAACTGAACGCAGAAGATACCGATAACATCAGCGGCCTTCAGTACCAGGAGCAGGCCGGCTCTGTCAGCGGTTACTGCGGTGAGGATATTTTCTACCGTACCAGTGACCGTCCGGCTCCTCACAATGTTTATATCAGTGAGGAAGGCATCAAGACTGCCATGGAGAGAAACGGTTACCGTACCGATTACGAGGATGATTTTGAGGCTCATTACAAATTCGCAGCTGACGGTGAGACCATCGTACCGGATGAGGGAACAGCAACGGTGATCCGTCCGGGTTACTCGGTAAACAAACCCTGGTTTGAGTATAATGAAGAGGCCGGTTATTATAACCGTTTCCAGTACGGAGATGCACAGATCGATCAGAACACCAATGATCAGCTGGCTGTCACCAACATTATCTTCCAGGTATGCCAGTGGCAGAATTATGATGATAACGGTTATCTGAATATCGATACCCAGTCCGGCGGCGATATGTATTACTTCACCAAAGGCGGATATGAGAAAGGTACCTGGAAAAAAGCCGATCCGGAAGATCCGGACAGCCGTGCCGTTTATTACGATGCCGATGGAAATGAGATCACTCTGAATCAGGGCAGAACCTGGGTATGCATTATTCAGGACAGCTATGAGGATAATATCGTTATCGAGTAACAAAACAGATACCCCTCTGCAGAAAAACAGGGTATGAATAAATATATAGGAACATGAGGTGTACCGTGGGAAACAAAAGCAAAAATAAAGATTATCTAGTACAGGGTACGATTCTGGTAGCGGCATCTTTCATTGCCCGTATCATCGGAATGGTATACCGGATTCCGCTGAAGAACATACTGGGTACAGAAGGAATCGGGTATTACAGTACAGCAAACGAGCTCTATAATATCATTCTGATGATTTCTTCCTTCAGCATCCCGCTGGCTGTGTCCAGGATGGTCTCGGAACGGCTCCATGCCGGAGAACAGAAGAATGCATACCGTGTCTTTCAGTGTGCCATGCGCTTTGCGATCGCCGTAGGAGCAGCCATGTCCATTGTGACATTCTTATTCGCAGGCGTCATTACAAAATATGCCATGAAAGCAGAAAATGCCTCCTATGCTCTGCGTGTCCTGGCACCGGCAATTTTCCTTTTTGCCATAACCGGTGTGTTCCGTGGATTTTTCCAGGGACGCAATACCATGGTTCCCACGGCGGCTTCACAGGTCATTGAACAGGTCGTCAATGCCATTGTATCTCTGGCAGCAGCCTTTCTTCTTGTGGGTTATGGAACAAAGCTCGGTGAAAAGAAAGGCAATGACAGTCTGGGACCTGCCTATGGTGCCGCAGGCGGTACGCTTGGAACAGTAGTCAGCATCGCTGTCGCACTGCTGTTTCTTTTCGTTGTCTATATGGCCTACCGCGGCCGGATGAACCGTCAGATGCGGCGGGATGTTACAAGTCGGAAAGAGGCTGACCGGGAGATCTATAAAATTCTGATCTGGACGCTTGTTCCCATTGTTTTAAGTACTGTGATCTACAACATCGGAACCGTCCTGGATCAGGGTGTTTTCAATGCCATTCTGGCAGGACAGGGCTACACAGAGAAACAGTATATGACCATCTGGGGCGTTTACTCCGGAGAATTCCGTGTACTGATGAATGTGCCTTTATCCATTGCCTCCTGCCTGGCGCCTTCTGTAGTTCCAAGCCTGGCGGCTGTTATGACAGATAATGATACAAAGGAAGCTTCCGTAAAGGTGCGTGATACGATCCGTTACACCATGATCCTCACGATCCCCTGTGCCGTTGGCTTTCTGGCTCTGTCTTCCCCGATCATGCAGCTGATCTTCAGTGATTCCACAAAGCTGGCTTCCGGTATCATGCAGACCGGTTCTCTTCTCATCGTGCTTCTGGGACTTTCCACACTGACGACAGGAATCCTGCAGGGACTGGGCCGGATGAAAGAGCCGCTGATCCATTCTGCGATTGCTCTTGTCCTCCATCTGATCGTTCTGGCTGTGCTGATGACGGTATTCAAGCTGAACATTTATGGCGTTCTTTATTCCAATATTTTCTTTGGACTGATCATGTGCATCCTGAATGCCATTTCCATTAAAAAATATCTTCGTTACCGGCAGGAACTGGTGCGGACCTTTATCATTCCGCTGGTATCCTCCGGTATCATGGGACTGGCCGCTTATGGTGTTTACACCCTGTTCCATCTGGCTGCAGGAAATGCCATTTCCTGTCTGGCAGCCATTCTGGCAGCGATCATTGTATACGGAGTCGTACTGATCAAGCTGCGTGGGATCACAGAAAGAGAGCTGTATGCCATTCCCAAGGGAGCAGTTCTGGTGGGAGTGCTGAAAAAATGCAGACTGTTATAAAAAGAAAACCGATCAAAAGAGCAGCCGTTCTTCACGATCTTTGTACCGTGGGAAAGGCTGCCATGACAAACATTCTTCCTGTTCTGTCCGTTCTGGGGGTGGAGGCCTGCCCGGTTCCGACCATGGTGCTTTCCACACATACCGGCGGCTATGGAAAACCTGCTGTTTATCCGCTTTCCGGTTTTGCAGGAGACTGCGGAAAACATTTAAAGGAACAGGGCTTTTCCTTTGATGCTGTTTTTGTCGGCTATCTTGGAAATGAAAAAAATGTCCGGGAGGCTTATGCTTTTCTGGATGATTTTTCTTCCGGACCGATACTTTTTGATCCGATCATGGCAGATCATGGAAAATTTTATTCCAATTTTGATGAGAGTTATAACGCCCTTTTAAAAGGGCTGATCCCCAGATGCACACTGATGACACCCAATTATACAGAAAGCTGTCTTCTCACCGGCGAACCGTATGAAGAGATCTGTACGGAAGACAAGCTTCACAAGATTGCGTCAAAGCTGAAAAAACTTGGCTGCAAAAACGCGGTGATCACCAGCATTCCGCTGGAAGGAAGGCTTTCTGCCGTTGGGATCCTGACAGAAGACAGGACAGAATGGTTTACTTATGAGCCGACAGGCAGAGCTTATCCCGGGACCGGTGATCTGTTCTCTGCGGTACTTCTCGGTGCTCTTCTGAAAGATCTTCCACTGGAAAAAGCGGCAGGAGCAGCACATCGTTTTGTGGCTCACTGCATTCAGAAAAGCGATGAAGCCGGTTATGATACCAGAGAAGGTGTCCTTCTGGAACCGGAGCTTCTGGAACTGGTAAAAATTGTTTCGTAAAAGAAACAAAAAAACGACCGATACTGTAACAAAGGAGTGGATGTTTATGAACAGCCAAAGTTACAGGATCGGTTTTTTTGCGGGTATTTTTCTGCTTTCCCTGCTCTATATCTTCAGTGACACCCGATTTCAGACAGAGCAGGAAAATGTGCGGGCAGAAAGTGAAATGCGTTATTATCTGAAAGAAGAAAACGGAACCGTCAGCGTTTATAAGGGAGAAACACAGGAGCTTTTTGAAAAAACCTCCATACCGTTTCAGAAGCTTCCGACAGAGATCCAGACGGAAATCCGCCAGGGAAAGTTCTTTTCCGGAGAAGAGGAGCTTTTTGACTTTCTGGAAAATTACAGCAGTTAATTGAAAAAAGAGTAGATGTTTCCGGAAAAATGGTGTAAGATAGGGTGGTATGCTTGACATACTTGACCTAAGGAGGAATGACGGTATGGATTTACGGAAACATCTGAAGGATAAAAAGCGGATCGTCATCAAGATCGGTTCCTCTTCTCTGACCCATCCGGAAACGGGGGCACTGAATCTGACGAAAATGGAGGTTCTGGTCCGTGAAATCACAGATCTTCGGAATCAGGGAAAAGACGTGATCCTGGTCTCATCCGGAGCGATCGCAGTTGGAAGTCAGGCTGCCGGTTTTCCCAAACGGCCGGAACGGACCGAAGAAAAGCAGGCCTGTGCAGCGATCGGTCAGGCCAGGCTGATGATGATCTATCAGAAGCTTTTTTCGGAATATAATCAAAGCTGTGCGCAGATCCTGATGACCAAAAGCACAGTACAGAACAATCTCAGCCGGCTGAATGCGTATCATACCTTTGAAGAATTGTTAAAGCTGGGAGTGGTACCCATCGTAAATGAGAACGATACCGTTTCCACCTATGAGATGAAATTTGGTGATAACGACCGGCTTTCTGCGATCGTAACGGCTCTTGTGGGAGCGGATCTTCTGATCCTTCTTTCGGATATTGACGGGCTTTTCACCGATGATCCCCATACGAATCCGGATGCAGCGTTTATTGACGAGGTTCATGAGCTGGATGAAGAGCTCCTGAAAATGGGGAAGGATACCAGCAGCAGTAAGGTAGGTACCGGCGGCATGGCTTCCAAACTGACCGCAGCCCGGCTGGCTGTCAGTTCCGGTGCCGATATGCTCATTGCCAACGGAAAGGACTTTCATATTCTGCATCGCCTGATGGAGGGAGAACATCTTGGTACTCTGTTTCAGGGAAGTGCAGGAAAAGATTTTTACCTGATGGATTATCTGGAGAAAATATAACAAAGGAGATAGAAATATGGGAATTTCTGATGAAAAGATCCAAAGGATCAATGAACTTGCCCGTCGTTCCAAAGCAGAAGGGCTGACAGAAGAGGAAAAAAAGGAGCAGCAGCTCCTTCGGAAAGAATTTCTGACTTCCGTTCGGATGAACCTGAAAAGCCAGCTGGATAACATTGATATCTTAAACAAAGACGGCAGTATAGAAAATCTGGGTGATAAATATGGACAAAAACTCAAAGAAAAAGGAAATTAGAAAAGAGATCCTGAAATGCCGCCGTTCTCTCGGTGAAGAAGAGATCTGTTCCGGCAGTCACAAAATCGCGGAGAAAATCCTTTCTATGGAGGTTTATCAGAAGGCAGAGGCGGTTTATCTCTACATAGACTGTAAAGGCGAAGCCTCTGTAAGAGAGATTTATGAGGCAGCACTTAAAGACGGCAAGCGTATCGCTGCGCCGAGAGTCCACGGAGATGATATGACCTTTTATTATATCCGCTCTATGGAGGAAGATCTGGAGCCAGGCTATTTTGATATTCCGGAGCCGAAAACCTCCCTTCCGGAAGCTTCCGATGAAACGGCGCTTCTTCTGGTGCCCGGAGTGGGCTTTGACCCGCAGTGTCACCGTCTTGGTTACGGAAAAGGCTTTTACGACCGTTATCTGAGTGCTCATCCGGATCATCCGACCATCGCTCTGGCACTGGATTTCCAGATACGGGAAGAGATCCCGTCAGATAGCTTTGATGTCCTGCCGGATCTGGTGGTAACGCCATCCAGTATTTACCGGCACAGATAAACCGCTGGACTTTTTTGCAAAAGGAGGATATCTATGGATTTAAATGAAATCGGCCGTCTGGCAAAAGCCGCACAGCCTGCCCTTCAGAAAGCAGATACAGATGCAAAAAATCAGGTACTCCACCGGGCGGCAGAGCTCCTTGTGGAGCAGTGTGATTTCCTTTTGAAAGAAAATGAAAAGGATATGGAAAATGGCAGAACAAATGGTATGCCGGAAGGACTTCTGGACCGCCTTCTTCTGACGGAACAGAGAGTAAAGCAGATGGCAGAAGGTCTCTCTCAGCTGGAACTTCTGGAAGATCCTGTCGGAGAAGTGCTCTTCATGAAAAAGCGGCCAAACGGTCTTCTGATCGGCCAGAAACGGGTGCCGTTAGGCGTGGTCGGCATCATTTACGAGGCTCGTCCGAATGTGACGGCAGATGCCTTCGGGCTCTGTTTCAAGACGGGAAATGCTGTGATCTTAAAGGGCGGAAAAGATGCCATCCATTCAAATAAAGCCATTGTAAAGGTTCTTCGTATGGCACTGGCGGAGAAAGACTTTCCGGAAGCTGCCGTGACTCTCATTGAAGATACCTCAAGAGAAACCACCACAGCTTTTATGAAGCTCCGCGAATATGTGGATGTGCTGATCCCGCGCGGAAGTGCAGGACTGATACGGGCAGTAGTGGAAAACAGCACGATCCCTGTCATTGAAACCGGTACGGGAAACTGCCATATCTATGTGGATGAAACAGCTGATCTTGATATGGCTGTAGATATCATTTTCAATGCCAAGACGCAGCGCATCGGTGTTTGCAATGCCTGTGAATCTCTCGTGATCCACGAAAAGGTTCTGGATGCTCTGATGCCGAGGCTGAAAGCCCGTCTGGATGAAAAACAGGTGGAGATCCGTGGAGATGAGAAAGTCTGTGCCAGCATAGAAGGGATCGTACCGGCTCAGGAAGCAGATTATGGTACGGAATATCTGGCTTATATTCTTTCCGCCAAGACGGTTTCTTCCCTTGATGAAGCCATCGCACATATCAACCGCTATAATACAGGCCATTCAGAGGCTATCATCACCAATGACTACAGTCACGCGCAGCGCTTTCTCGATGAGATCGATGCAGCGGCTGTTTATGTAAATGCCTCTACCCGTTTTACAGACGGTTTTGAATTCGGATTTGGTGCAGAGATCGGCATCAGCACACAGAAGCTGCATGCCCGCGGACCTATGGGTCTTCTGGCTCTAACCACCACGAAATACATTATTTACGGGAACGGACAGATCAGAAAGTAGGAGTGTAAACAAAAAATGAGCAAAGCAAATACAAAGGAACAGGAACCAAAAGAGCAGAAAAGTATGGCAAGAGAAATTCTTGAGATGGTATTTTATCTGGTGATCGCCCTTGTGGCAGCACTTTTGATCGTAAAGTTTGTGGGTCAGCGTACCCAGGTGGACGGTCATTCCATGGATCCCACCCTGGCAGACGGACAGAATCTGATCCTGGATAAAATTTCCTATCGCTTCCATGACCCGGAGCGTTATGATATTATCGTGTTTCCCTTTGAGGAAAATGGTAAAAAAGAGCATTTCATCAAACGGATCATCGGTCTTCCGGGTGAAACGGTTCAGATCATCGACGGTTACGTTTACATCAACGGTGAGAAGCTGGAGAGTGATATCTACGGAGCTGAAGTCATGAAATCAGCCGGAAGAGCAGCGGAGCCGATCACGCTCGGGGATGATGAATATTTTGTCCTTGGTGACAACCGGAACAACAGCCGTGACGGCAGATATCCGGAGGTGGGAAACATCAAACGGAGCGACATTACAGGCAGAGCCTTTTTAAGAATCTGGCCCTTGAACAAATTTGGTTTACTGAAGCATCAATAAGAGAAAGCCGGAGCGCTGTTTCATCAAAGCAGCCCCCGGCTTTTTCATTCCCGGTTGACATTTTCCCGGCTATCCTATAAGATAAGATGATAATGCCAGACATGAGAAAGCAGCGATTTACGCAGTAAATCAGTGGATTTCGAATGTTTGATTCTGCAGTAAGGAAGGATCATAGATTTATGAATACATCAGATTTAGATAAGATCGACCTCAGTACGGAAGCACCTGTGCAGGAACCGGAACGCCAGTATTATTTTATGGCAAAGCTTCGTGCGCTGGTCAGTGAGAAAAGTAAAAAGCTGGGCCGTCCCCTCGTTGCAAGTGCCCAGACTTTTGGCTGTCAGATGAATGCCCGAGACAGCGAAAAGATCAAAGGAATCCTGGAAACAGTAGGCTATGAGATCACAGAAAATGAGAAAGCGGATTTTATTGTCTACAATACCTGTACCGTCCGGGAGAATGCAAACCTGAAGGTATACGGCCATCTGGGCATGATGGGACATGAGAAAAAGAAAAATCCGGATATGATGATCGCACTCTGCGGCTGTATGATGCAGGAGCCACAGGTAGTGGAAAAGATCAAGAAGAGTTATCGTTTTGTCGACCTCGTGTTCGGTACGCACAATCTTTATAAATTTGCAGAGCTGGTTTATACCTCCATGATTTCAGACCGCATGATCATTGATGTCTGGAAAGATACAGACAAGATCGTGGAGGATCTGCCCTGCGACCGGAAATATTTCTTTAAATCCGGTGTCAATATCATGTTTGGCTGCAATAATTTCTGCAGTTACTGTATCGTTCCCTATGTACGCGGCCGGGAGCGCAGCCGGGAACCGGAAGAGATCCTTAAGGAAATCCGTTCTCTGGTAGCGGACGGAGTGGTAGAGGTCATGCTTCTGGGACAGAACGTCAATTCCTACGGAAAAACCCTCAAAAATCCCATGAGCTTTGCAGCCCTTCTGGAAGAGATCGAGAAGATCGACGGACTGGAGCGGATCCGTTTCATGACTTCCCATCCCAAGGATCTCTCCGATGAACTGATCGAGGTCATGGCGAAATCCAAAAAGATCTGCCAGCATCTTCATCTGCCGCTGCAGTCCGGAAGCAGCCGGATCCTGAAGATCATGAACCGGAAATATACAAAAGAGCACTATCTGGAACTGGTGGAAAAGCTCCGCAAGGCAATGCCGGATATCTCCCTTACGACAGATATCATCGTAGGCTTCCCCGGTGAGACAGAAGAGGATTTCCAGGAGACACTGGATGTCGTACGAAAGGTCCGCTATGACAGTGCGTTTACCTTTATTTATTCCAAACGTACCGGAACGCCTGCTGCCGTTATGGAAGACCAGGTGCCGGAGGACGTGGTAAAGGACCGCTTTGACCGTCTTTTAAAAGAGGTGCAGGAGATTGCGAGAGAAACCTCATCCCGTTACACCGGACAGGTTGTCGAGGTTCTGGCGGAAGAGAAAAATCATCAGGAAGCAGGTCGTCTCACCGGCCGCCTTTCCAACAACCTTCTCGTTCATTTCAAAGGAGACGAAAGTCTCATCGGAAAGCTGGTATCTGTTCAGCTGACAGAATGCCGCGGATTTTATTATATTGGAGAGCTGGTCTGAATGACCGGCTTTTCTTTTTTTAAAGAATCGCCGATGCCTACGAATTGCTCCGCTGCAAGGCAGCTCACGCAAGGTCTCCGCTCCGCTTCGGTCGGTGCTAAACGTGTGCCACTGGCACACAGCACCTACAAACATTCGAAATCCGCTGATTTACTGCGTAAATCGCTACTTTCTCATGTTTGGCGGGTCCCAAGTTCAAAATTCTTATCGTGCAAGCACGAACGAATTTTGGAACTTTTGACCCTGGCATCTCAACGGCGTAATGAGAAAAAAGTGATAATTGCTCCTGTTGACAGTCAGGCAACTTGCGTGTATATTTATAAAACGAGGTTAGTTAAAACTAATAATAAATTTCAGGACAGGAGAGCAAGATGCGAAAAATAGCAGTTTACGGAAAAGGCGGAATTGGAAAATCCACCACCACATCCAACATCTCTGCAGCTTTGGCTGACATGGGCTATCGGGTTCTGCAGATCGGCTGCGATCCCAAAGCAGATTCCACCAAGAATCTGATGCATGGAAAAAAGATCACCTCCGTTTTGGATGCCATCCGGGAAAAAGGGGAGGGAAATATCACTCCGGAGGATGTGCTTTTTCAGGGATACGGCGGCGTCTGGTGTGTGGAAGCCGGAGGACCCACTCCGGGTATCGGTTGTGCAGGCCGCGGGATCATTACCGCCTTTGAAAAGCTGGAGGAAATCGGAGCATACGAAATCTGCCGGCCGGATATCATTCTTTACGATGTGCTGGGAGATGTCGTCTGTGGTGGTTTTGCCATGCCTATCCGCGGCGGTTATGCAAGAAATGTATTTATCGTGACTTCCGGAGAAATGATGTCTCTCTATGCCGCTTCCAATATCGCCAGTGCGGTAAAAAACTTCGGTAAAAGAGGCTATGCCCAGTATTCCGGTGTGATTTTAAACTCCAGAAATATCGAAAATGAAGAAGCCCTTGTCAAAAAAGCCCTGGAAGAGATCGGCGGCAAGATCGTTTCCGTTCTTCCGAGAAGTGCCTCCGTACAGGAAGCAGAAGGCGAAGGCAAAACCGTCATTGAGGCGTTGCCGGATTCCAAAATGGCAGATGCTTACCGGAAACTGGCTGAGAATATCCTGGATCTTTCCGCGGAGGTAGAAAATAATTATGAGTAAAACCTGTTCCCTTCATTACGTTTCTGCCTCACACGGAGGCTGGGGGATCGTCCGCATGGCGGCTCTGGTACCGGAAGCCCATCTTCTGTTTGTATGTCCTTCCGCCTGCGGAAGGCATAACGCGGTCGGTGCTTCCGTAGCCGGGATCAAACACCGGGTTTCTTATCTTTTTCTCACGGAGGCGGATATTGTTTCCGGCGATTTTGAACAGATGATCGTTGATAACGTGGACATCCTTTTTGAAGCTCTGCCAGAGAAACCAAGAGCCCTTCTGATCTTCACCTCCTGTCTGGACGATCTGCTGGGAACGGACCATGAACCGATTCTGGCAGAACTCACCAGAAGAAATCCGGATGTGAAATTCCGGCACTGCACAATGAATCCCATTTCACTGGACTCCAAACTGCCGCCCGGAGTAACCACTTACCGGAATATGTTCAGCCTTCTGGAAAAAAGAGAAGAGACAAAAAATCTGGTCAATGTCCTTGGAAGCAACGTCACTTATGATGAAACTTCAGACCTGAAAAGATTTTTAACCGCCCACGGTTATCGGGTTGCCAACATCGCAGACTATACAGATTTTGATTCCTTTATGGAGATGGCTTCTGCGAAACTGAATCTTGTCACTTCCCCGATTGCTTTCAAAACGGCGGAGATGATGAAAAAAGAGTTCGGAATTCCGTATCTTACCGCCTATGTGAGCTATGATCCGGAAGAGATCATGGAGGTTTACCGGAAGCTTCAAAAAGCATTGGATCTGGATTTCGGCCCGGCTCTTGAACAGGAAAAAGAGAAAGCCTGTGAAGAGATCCGTAAAACAAAAGAGATCATCGGAGATTATCCCATTGCTGTGGATTATCAGGCAGTCCTTCGTCCTTACAGTCTGGCTCTCATGATGAGCCGGAACGGTTTTCATATGGGAATGGTGGCTTCGGACAGCGTATCCGCCTTTGAAAAACCTTCCTTTGAGGCCCTGAAAAAAGAAGATCCGGAGATTCTGATTGAAAATCCCATGTCTCACAACGCCGTAAGATTTCCTCACGAGGGAGAAAAATATCTCTGTATCGGCTTTGACTGCGGCTATATGACCGGTTCTGACCGGGTGGCTGATCTCATGGAGGATGAAGGCATGTTCGGTTTTTATGGAACCAGGCGTCTTATGGAAATGCTCCGGGAGGCTTATCAGAGCCAGGCGGACGTCCGGAAAATGATCGTGAAAGCGGGGTTGATCATATGAGCAGACTATGTGTATTTATGCTTCCACTGGCACCGGATTACTCCGGAGCCGCATCCGCACTCTTTGATCTGAAAGGTATCGTAGTCATGCACGACGCCTCCGGCTGTACCGGAAACTTCACCGGTTATGACGAGCCGCGCTGGATGGGATCCCGTTCCGCTGTTTACTGTTCCGGTCTCAGGAGAATGGATGCGGTACTGGGAAACGATGAAAAATTCATCGACGCCACCCTGAAAGCCGCGGAGGACTTAAATCCCTCCGTCATCGCTTATCTCGGAAGCCCGGTGCCAACTGTCATCGGAACCGACTTAAAAGGCATGGCGGCCGAGACGGAGAACATCAGCGGCATTCCCTCCTTCGGTTTTCCGACCACAGGCCTTGACTATTACGACAAAGGCGCTTCTGATGTCTTCATGACTCTGATCCGCCGCTTCGCAAAGAAAAAGAGCGCGGCAGAGAAAACAAGCAAAAAGCTGAATGTTCTCGGCATGCTTCCTCTGGATGTGGGAAACAGAGGAAATTCTGACCGAATCCTTGCCTGGCTGAAAGACGCAGGCTATGAGATCCAGTCCGATTTTGCGATGGGTCTTTCCGTGGACCAGATCAAAAACTGCCCGGACGCGGACATAAACCTGGTGGTTGCCCGTTCCGGCCTTGCCGCCGCCCGTTTCCTGGAGAAAAAATACGGCATCCCCTATATCTGCGGCCTGCCTTTAGGCGACGGAGCAGAACTGAAAGACCGTCTGGAAAAACAGGAGCGGTTCCAGCCCCTTCCGGAAGGCAATAGCGATAAGAAAGGCATCCTGATCATTCACGAGCAGATTTTTGCCAACGAGCTTCGGACCCTTCTCTCCAAAGAGACCGACGTTCCCATCACCGTGGGAAGCCTTTTCGGCCTGGAGGCAGAATTGAAAGCTCCGCAGGATGTTCACCTTCCTGATGAGCTCAGCGCCATCCGGGAGATCAACAGCGGCAAATATCAGGTTGTCCTCGCAGATCCGGAATTTGAAAAGGTGATCCGCCGGGAGGATGTCCGGCTGGTAAGCCTTCCCCATGTGGCTCTTTCCAGTAAGCTTCACTGGGACGAATACCCGGATTATCTCGGGGAGGATATTTCTAAAATTATCGAAAGCACAGTGAAAGGGAGGAACTGATCCGCTTTCACTTGCCCATACAGAAACTACAAACCCTACACAAAAGAAAGGAATACAAATGACTATCAGAAAAATTCAGAAAATTTTTGCCGGCGTACTGACGGTATCCGTACTGACAGCCAGCCTTTTCGGCGGCAGTGCACTGGCTTCCGAGACAGAGACTGTTTCCAAAACCACCACAGAAGCAGCTTCTGAAGCAGGAAGCGAGGAGAGCACAGGAACCAGAACCATCGTGGACCATACAGGAGCAGAAGTCGTTCTTCCGGAGAAAATCGAGCGTGTCGTAATTTCCTCCATCCTTCCCCTTCCTTCTGTATACTGCCTGTTCCGTGGAAGCGCCGATGACATTGTAGGTATTCATCCGAGCTCCATGGCCGCAGCAGAAAACTCCTATCTGATCAACGTATTCCCGGAGATCGCCAATGCGGACACCAGCTTCGTGGAAAACGGAGAGGTAAACATCGAGCAGCTCCTGGCACTGAAACCGGACGTTGTATTTTACAGTGCCAACAATACCGACGAGCGTGAGATGTACGACAACGCAGGAATCCCGGCTGTCGGCTTCTCCACCAGCATGTCTGACTATGACTGTGTAGAGACTTACGCAGACTGGATTCAGCTTCTTGGTGACATTTACGGAGAGCAGGACACCGCCAACGAGATCATCGCAGAGGGCAGAAGCGTTGCAGAAGAGATCAAATCTGTGACCTCCACCATCGCTGACGAGGACAAGCCGAAGGTTCTGATCCTCTTCAACTATGCAGACGGCGTCATCAAAACCTCCGGTTCCAACTTCTTCGGCCAGTACTGGATCGAGACCGCAGGCGGCATCAACGTGGCAGCAGACTTAAGCGGCACCCCGGAAATCAACATGGAGCAGGTTTACGAATGGGATCCGGATATCATCTTTATCACGAACTTCTCCCCGTATCAGCCGGATGATCTCTACAACAACACCATCGACGGCGATAACTGGAGCAATGTAACTGCAGTGAAAAACCAGCAGGTTTACAAATTCCCGCTTGGTATGTACCGCTGGTTCCCGCCCGCATCTGACACGCCTCTGGTACTGAAATGGCTTGCCTCCAAGATCCAGCCGGAGCTTTTCAAAGATATGGATATGGACCAGGAGATCAAGGATTACTATGAGAAATACTACCATGTAACCCTTACAGATGAAGATCTCCAGAAAATCTACAACCCCGCAAGCGCAGCAGCCGGAGTATAAAAAACCTTCGGAGATCCTTTACGCCGGGAGCAGTTTTCCATACTGTTTCCGGCGTTTCCCATAGTGAAAAGGCGGACACCTTCCGCCAAGGAAAGGAATTACGACAGATGGCAGCAAAACGAACCTCTCACAAGACCAGAAATCTTATCATCGCGGTCCTTCCCCTTCTGGCGGCACTCATCTGCCTGGGGATCGGCAGATATTCATTAAGCGTCCAGGAAACGGTAAAAATTCTTTTTTCCCATTTCACCGGCTATGAACCGGCCCCCACGGGCTACACGGTTATTTTTAACGTAAGGCTTCCCAGAATCCTTCTGGCGATCCTGGTGGGCGCGGGCCTTTCCTGCGCGGGAGCTGCTTTTCAGGGCCTTTTTTCCAACCCTCTGGCGACTCCAGACACCCTGGGCGTGGCCAGTGGCGCTTCCTTTGGCGCGGTCTTAGGGCTTCTCATGCATGGAAACCTGATCCTGGTTCAGATGCTGGCCCTGATCTTTGGAACCATCTCCTGTATTATCACCTATTCCATCAGCCGAAAAAACGGAAAGAGCAGCATCGTCATGATTGTTCTGGCCGGAATGGTGATCTCCGCGGTCTTTGAGGCTCTGGTTTCCCTGATGAAATATGTGGCGGACCCGGAGGAGGAGCTTCCCACGATTACTTACTGGCTCATGGGAAGCATGTCCCGGAGTACCTACAATAACCTCATGATGGGCGCTCCCTTTATCATCGCCGGAATCCTTCTGATCTTTGCCCTCCGCTGGAGGCTTAATATCATGTCTCTGAATGAAGATGAAGCCAGTTCTCTCGGTATGAACATTCAGATCATGCGCCTGGTCTTTATTGCAGCTTCCTCCATGATCACGGCTTCCTGCGTCTCCATGTGCGGCCAGGTGGGCTGGGTCGGCCTTCTGATTCCCCATATCGCCCGGATGATCGGCGGAAACAACAACCGCTCCGTCATTCCCATGAGCATCGGTCTTGGGGCATTCTTTATGATTGTCATGGACACCTTTGCCCGGGCGGCCACAGCGGCGGAGATTCCTATTTCCATCCTGACGGCTATTGTGGGAGCGCCGGTATTTATCATACTTTTAAGAAAAACAGGAGGTGCCTGGTCATGATCTTCCGGGTAGAAAACGGATGCTTTGGATACAAAGAAAAACAGATTCTGAAAAAAATCAGCTTTACCGTAGGAGACGGGGAGGTTCTTTCCGTTCTGGGCTCCAACGGTGTGGGAAAGACCACCCTCTTAAAATGCATGATGGGTCTTCTGAAATGGAACAGCGGTCATTCCTATGTAGACGATCAGGAGATCAGCCAGATGAAGCACAAAGATTTCTGGCAGAAAATCGCCTATGTTCCTCAGGCAAAAGGAGCTGCCTTTGGTTATTCCGCGCTTGATATGGTAACTTTGGGACGGAGCGCTCATCTTGGAACCTTCGCCCAGCC
>CAKRQP010000027.1:0-20936 GCA_934393555.1 uncultured Lachnospiraceae bacterium | reverse complement strand
ACTTGGGACCCGCCAAACATGAGAAAGTAGCGATTTACGCAGTAAATCAGCGGATTTCGAATGTTTGTAGAATTGTGGGAGCTGTTTTACAGCGGAGCAATTCGTAGGCATCAGTTGGGGGCAAAAGACCTTTTGACCCCAACATCATGTTTAACGAGGGAATAAGAAAAAGTCCCTCTGAAGGAAGAATGGAGACAAATGAATTACGAAGAGGCAAGAGTATATTTAGACAATGTGGCTAAATACGGAAGTGTACTTGGCCTGGATGCCATGAGAGAGCTTTTGAGACGTCTGGGAAATCCGGAAAAGGGACTGAAGATTGTCCACATTGCGGGAACCAACGGAAAAGGTTCTGTTCTGGCTTTCCTTTCCACTGTGCTGACAGAGAGCGGCTATCGGGTGGGACGGTACATTTCACCGACACTGTTTTCCTACCGGGAAAGGATCCAGGTGGATGGAGAATACATAGAGAAGGAGCCGCTGGCAAGACTGGTCACAAGGATCCGGGAAGCATCGGAAGCCATGGACCGGGACGGACTTCGGACGCCCACGGCTTTTGAGATTGAGACAGCACTGGGGCTTCTGTATTTTGCAGAGAAAAAATGTGACGTTGTGGTTCTGGAGACAGGCATGGGCGGAAGAGATGATGCCACCAATGCCATCGCTGAGGTGATGATGGAGATCTTCGCATCCATCAGTCTGGATCATCTGGGCGTTCTGGGGAATGATCTGACAGAGATCGCGGAGTGCAAAGCAGATATCATCCGGAAAAATTCCCTGGTGATTTCCGCTTTTCAGAAGGAAGAGGCGGCAGAGGTGTTGAAGCGCACAGCAGCAGAACGGAATGCGAAGCTTGTTACCGTCGATCCGGGACAGATCTCTGATGTGAAATACGGATATGAAGAGCAGAGCTTTTCCTACGGAGCGGAAAAAAACATCCGGATCCATCTGGCAGGCGCTTACCAGATCGAAAATGCAGCGCTGGCTGCGGAGGCCGTGCAGGGACTTCGAAGCCTTGGTTTCCGGATCTCTGACGAAGCATTTCGAAGAGGAATGGAAAAGACCGTCTGGAGAGGCCGCTTTACCTGCATTCATAAGGAACCTCTGGTCATTATGGACGGAGCGCACAATGAGGATGCGGCAAAGAAACTGGCAGCTTCGATAGAAACCTACTTCCCGGGAAGGAAGATTTCCTATATCATGGGAGTGTTCAAGGACAAAGAATATGAGAAAGTCATCCGTATCACAGCCCCCTATGCGGCGAAAGTGACAGCGGTGGAAACACCCGGCAATCCGAGGGCACTTCCGAAGGAAGAGCTGAAAAAGGTCTGGGAGACCTTTGGTGTACCGGTGACAACGGCAGATACCATTGCGGAAGCGGTCAAAGAGAATATCACATCTGCAGAAAAAGAGGAGATCATCGTCGTGTTTGGCTCCCTGTCGTTTTTGGGAGAAGCGGAAAAAGCAGTGAAGGAACTTGGCTGAAAGGCAGCCGGAAGAAGGAGATTTGAAATGGATCAGGAAAAAATCAGAGAAGGCGTTAAATTAATCCTGGAGGGGATCGGAGAGGATCCGCAAAGAGAAGGACTTTTGGAAACTCCGGACCGGATCGCCCGGATGTACGAGGAGATCGCTGGCGGAATGTATGAGGATGCAGGCGTGCATCTTTCCAAACGCTTTCATGTGGATAATAATGAGATGGTAGTAGAGAAAGACATCACCTTTTATTCTCTCTGCGAGCATCACATGCTTCCGTTTTACGGAAAAGTGCATGTGGCTTATGTTCCCGATGGAACAGTCGTGGGTCTGAGCAAGATCGCAAGGACCGTAGAGGTGTTTGCCAGAAGACTGCAGCTTCAGGAACGTCTGACAGCTCAGATCGCAGATGCTTTTATGGAACACTTAAATCCGCAGGGTGTGATGGTCATGATCGAAGCAGAGCATCTGTGCATGACCATGAGGGGCATCAAGAAACCGGGAGCACAGACCGTTACGGTCACTACCCGTGGTGTTTTTGAAAACAATGAAAAGCTTCAGAATACTTTCTATCGGATGATCGGAAGATGATGGAGCGGGTGAATGAAATCCTTCAGGATCCCTTATATCGTACCTGTCTCTCGAAGATCGCTTTCTTCGAGAGAGACAGGATCTTCTGTGGCCATGACATGGCACATTTTCTGGATGTGGCACGCCTGGCCTATCTTTTTAATCTGGAAGAGAACCTGAAGCTTGAAAAAGAAGAGATCTATACGGCGGCCCTTCTCCATGATGTGGGCCGTTTCGTGCAATATGAAAACGGAACACCGCATCAGCTGGCGAGCCTTCCGCTGGCAGAAAAACTCATGGAACGGCATGGCTATACGGAAGAGGAGAAAGCACGTATTCTGAGAGCCATCGAGAACCACAGGAACCGGGAGATCCGGGATGAAAAAAGTCTGACAGGCATTCTTTACCGGGCGGATAAAATGTCCCGGAGCTGCTTTGGCTGCAAGGCAGAGAAGGAATGTGACTGGAGCGCAGAAAAGAAAAATCTGATCATAGAGTACTGAAGCAATGGAGGAAACAGTTTATGAAAATCGGAAATAGAGAGTTTGATCTGAAAAATCACTGTTATGTTATGGGAATCCTGAATGTGACACCGGATTCTTTTTCTGACGGAGGCAGATGGAATCAGCTGGATGCGGCAAAGAAGCATACGGAGGATATGATCCGGGACGGCGCTGCCATCATCGATATCGGCGGAGAATCCACCAGACCCGGTTATGAAAAGATTTCCGACGAAGAGGAGATCAGCCGTGTAGTTCCCATGATCGAGATGGTAAAAAAAGAATTTGGCGTACCCGTTTCCGTTGATACGTATAAAAGCGGCGTGGCAGAGGCTGCCCTTCAGGCAGGAGCCGATCTGGTCAACGATATCTGGGGACTGAAGGCAGACGAAAAACTGGCCGGCGTCATTGCAGAATACGATGTACCCTGCTGTCTGATGCACAACCGCGACAATACCGATTATCAGGATTTCCGGAAAGAGCTTCTGGACGATCTGAGAGAGACGATCGCTATTGCGAAAAAAGCAGGCATCAAAGAAGATAAGATCATTCTGGATCCGGGTGTCGGTTTCGGAAAGACCTATGAACACAACCTCATTGCCATTCACCATATGGATGATCTGAAAGAGCTGGGATATCCCATCCTTCTTGGAACCTCCAGAAAATCCGTTGTAGGACTGACACTGGATCTTCCGGCCTCCGAGCGTGTGGAAGGCACCATGGTGACGACGGTCTTCGGTGTGATGCAGGGAGCCGCTTTTGTCCGTGTTCATGACGTGAAAGAGAATTTCCGCGCCATTCAGATGACAGAAGCCATTCTCCATGAGAAAAAGTGGACCGTAGAGTAAGGAGGTTTATATGGATAAGATACATATCAGAGATCTGGAGCTTTACTGCAACCACGGTGTTTATCCGGAAGAAACCTTTCTGGGACAGAAATTCCTCTTTGACGTGACCCTTTACACCAATACAAGACCGGCAGGGCTGACGGACGATCTGGAAAAATCCATCAATTACGGCGAGATCAGCCATCAGATCAAGGATTATATGAGCAGCCATACCTATAAGCTTCTGGAAGCGGCAGCCGAGAATCTGTGCCGGGAGCTTCTTCTGCAAACAAAAGGCCTGGAAAAGATCCATCTGGAGATCAAGAAGCCCTGGGCACCGGTCAATCTTCCGTTAGATACCGTTTCCGTAGAGATCGAGCGGAGCTGGCACACGGCTTATATCGCTGTGGGAGCGAATATGGGAGAAACAGAAAAGACAGTACGGGAGGCCATTCAGGAGGTAGGTACCATCAAAGATACCACAGTGACCATGGTTTCCAGTCTCATTGTGACCAAGCCGTACGGCGGTGTGGAGCAGGATGATTTCCTCAACGGGGCTATGGAGGTGCGGACCCTTCTCACTCCGGAAGAGCTTCTTGAGGAGCTCCACCGCATAGAAGCGGAGCATGGAAGGGAACGGGTGCTTCGATGGGGACCGAGGACGCTGGATCTGGATATCATTTTTTACGACGATCTGGTGATGGATTCCGAGGAACTGACTATTCCGCATATCGACATGCAGAACCGTGATTTTGTGGTGGATCCCATGGCAGAGATCGCACCCTATAAACGTCATCCCATTTACAGAAAAACAATGAAAGAGCTAAAAGGAGAATTACATGGAGAACTTATTGGAGCTGCGAAATGAGATTGATGCCATTGACCGGGAGATCGTAGATCTTTTTCAGAAACGGATGAAGATCAGCTCTGAGGTGGCAGAATATAAGATCAGCACAGGAAAAAAAGTGTTTGACCGCGCCAGGGAAGCACAGAAGATCCAGGCAGTGACAGAGCTTGCAGACAATGATTTCAACCGGCACGGGATCGAAGAGCTTTTCCAGCAGATCATGTCCATGAGCCGGAAACTGCAGTATCAGCTTCTGGCGAAAAACGGCGTGGTGGGACGCCTTCCCTTTATTGCCGTTGAAGGAATTGAAAAATCACGGGTACGCGTGGTTTTCCAGGGCGTGGAGGGTGCCTACAGTGAGGCGGCCATGAAAGCATTTTTTAAGGAGGATATCACCTCCTTCCATGTGGAACACTGGCGGGATGCCATGGAGGCCATTGCGGAAGGATCCGCAGATTTTGCCGTTCTTCCGATTGAAAATTCCACTGCGGGAAGCGTCAGCGATATGTACGATCTTCTCATGGAGTTTGAAAACTATATCGTGGGTGAGCAGGTGATCCGCTGCCAGCACAATCTTCTGGGTCTTCCGGATGCAGAGCTTTCCGATATCCAGACGGTTTATTCGCACAGCCAGGCACTTTCACAGTGTAAGGAATATCTGGGGAGCCACAGAGACTGGAAGCAGATCCCCATGGTAAATACCGCCATGGCGGCCAAAAAGGTAAAAGAAGACGGAGACAGATCCCAGGCAGCCATTGCCAGTGCTTTTGCCGGTGAGAAATTCGGGCTGAAGATACTGGCAGACAAGATTTACGACAATGAGGCCAATTCCACACGGTTCATCATTGTGACCAATCAGCGGATCTTCCGGTGGGATGCCGAAAAGATCAGCATTTCTTTTGAGGTGCCGCATGTCAGCGGAAGCCTTTATAACATCCTGTCCCATTTTATCTACAACAATCTGAACATGACGAAGATCGAGTCCAGACCCATTCCGGGAAGAAACTGGGAGTACCGTTTCTTTGTGGATTTTGAGGGAAATTTAAACGACGGCGGCGTGAAAAACGCACTCCGCGGCATCCGCGAGGAAGCAAATAACATGCGGATTCTTGGAAACTACTGACAGCGGACCGCAAAAGCTGCCAGGCAGCCGGGTGGTTCACAGGGATAAGACAAAAAGAGGAGTTTGAAAAAATTTATGACAAGGATACATGAACTGATCGTATACCGAAATTTTGAACAGGGACAGATCCTGGAGGATATGGCCTGGATCTTTGATCACGCAGGCAGTGAATATTACAACGAGGAGGATCTTCGAAGCCTTTACTATGAGTGCATCCACGGTCTGGTGGATCTGGCAGGCATGTATGGATTTGAAGGAAATCTCTGGCACACCTATCTGACCTACCTTCTGGTGAACAATGAAAATGTGTTCAGTACGGCCAGTGAGATCCGTGGAGAGATCAGCGGCAGCATCAATGAACTTGCCTACCATGACTTTGAGATTTTTAAAGAACTGTATGATTTTGATTTTGCAGTTGTGGAAAAAGCACTGGGAACCTCCTGCTATGCCATGGTCGCAGATTACCGGGGGTCTGACGACCAGGGAAAAATGTTCAACAAGCGCATCCGGGACCGGATCTGTGAGCTGAGCCGCCGCCTGGGAAATACAGCCTCCATCGATGAATTTAAAAAGGATATGAGCGGTTTTTACAAGGACTTTGGTGTGGGAAAATTAGGCCTTCACAAAGCCTTCCGTGTAGCCCATGATGAGGAGGGCGTCCATATCGTGCCGGTCACCAAGATCGCCCATGTACATCTGGATGATCTGGTGGGCTACGAGGCGGCAAAGAAAAAGCTCATTGACAATACAGAGGCCTTTGTGGAGGGCCGTCCGGCAAACAACTGTCTTCTTTTTGGAGATGCGGGAACCGGAAAATCCACGAGTATCAAGGGAATCCTGAACGAATATTATGACAGGGGGCTTCGGATCATCGAAGTCTATAAGCATCAGTTCCAGGATCTGAACGAGGTGATCGCCCAGATCAAGAACAGAAATTACCGTTTTATCATTTATATGGATGACCTTTCTTTTGAAGAATTTGAGATCGAATACAAGTATCTGAAGGCAGTCATTGAAGGAGGTCTGGAGAGAAAGCCGGATAACATCCTGATCTATGCCACCAGCAACCGCCGTCATCTGGTAAGAGAGACCTTTAAGGATAAAGAAGACCGGGACGAGGAGCTTCACACAAACGACACCGTTCAGGAGAAGCTTTCTCTGGTATACCGCTTCGGTGTGACGATTTACTTCGGGGCGCCGGATAAGAAGGCATTTCAGAATATCGTGCGGACTCTGGCGGAAAAATATCACATTGACCTGCCGGAGAAGGAACTTCTTCTTCAGGCAAACCAGTGGGAACTGAGCCATGGAGGCCTCTCCGGACGTACCGCCCAGCAGTTTATTGATTACCTCTGCGGACAGAAGAAGGAAAACTGAATGAAAAACCTGCCGCTTTCAGAGAAAGGGGGATTTATATGCAGTATACATTGTTTGGAGCCATAGATATCGGCTCCTCGGAAATGGAATTGAAGATTTTTGAGCTTTCCCGGGGAAAAGGCATGCGTGAGATCGACTGTATCCGCAGCCGTCTGGAGCTTGGAAAAGACACGTATGCCACCGGAAAGATCAGCACAGAAAAGCTGGAAGAGCTCTGTCAGGTGCTGAATGATTTCATTTCCATCATGAAAAGCTACAAGGTGGATGCCTACCGGGCCTATACCACCAGCGCCATCCGGGAGGCGAAAAACCGGACGATCCTTCTGGATTATCTGGAGAAAAAGACAGGTCTGAAGATCGAAGTACTGGATAACGCAGAGCAGCGTTTTCTGGATTACAAGTCCATTGCAGCCCAGGCAAACGAGTTTAACCGGATCATTGAAAAAGGCACGGCGATCCTCGATGTGGGAGGCGGCAGTGTCCAGGTTTCTCTTTTTGACAAGGACAGCTTGGTAGCGACCCAGAATATCCGGATCGGAAACCTCCGTATCCGGGAGCGGGTGGCAGCCATGGAGCATATGTATGGCCACTTCGAAGAACTGGTTCAGGAAATGACCCGCAGTGAACTCCAGAACTTTAAAAAAATGTACGTCAAGGACAGGGAAATCTCCAATGTGATCCTGGTGGGAGATTATCTGGGAGGTCTTTCCAAGGCTCCCTCACTTTCCATTGAAGAGTTTCAGAAGATCTATGACGGTGTGATCCATGCGGAGCCGTCTGCCGCAGCGAAACAGTTTGACCTGCCGGAGGAGAGCATTTCCCTGATCGTGCCCACCCTCATCATCTGCAGCGAATTTATTTCTGCCATGGGAGCAGAGAGCATCTGGATGCCCGGTCTGAACCTGAATGACGGAAATGCGTATGATTACGCACAGAGAAACCGGATCATTCGTGCCGGCCATAATTTTGATGACGACATCCTGGCCTCAGCCAGAAATATCGCCAAGCGTTACCAGTGCAGCAAGAGCCATGTAAAGATCATGGAAAATCTGGGCCTGCAGATCTTTGACCGGATGAAAAAGGTTCATGGACTGGGAAGCCGGGAGCGCCTACTGCTTCAGATCGCCGTGATCCTTCACGGCTGCGGCAAGTACATTTCTCTCAGTGATCCGGCAGACTGTTCCTACCAGATCATCATGGCGACCGAGATCATTGGGCTTTCCAGAAAAGAGAGAGAGATCATTGCCTATGCGGTCAAGTTCAACACCATGGAATTTCCGTATTATGAGGAACTGAGCCGTGAGACCGATCTGGACCGTTCGGAATATCTGACGGTAGCCAAGCTGACGGCCATTCTTCGGGTGGCCAATGCCTGCGACCGGAGCCATAAGCAGAAATTTGAAAACGTGAAAGTCAGCTTAAAGGAGAATGAACTGATCATTCAGGTGGATACGCCGGAAGACATCATTCTGGAGATGGGGCTCTTTGCAGAAAAAGCAGCCTTCTTCGAAGAGGTGTTCAGCATTCGTACCTCGATCCACCAGAAAAAACGGATGTAAGTGGAGGCAAAACAAATGGAAAAAGAATTAAGCATGTATATGGATCCTGCGTATTATACCAACCGGGAACTGAGCTGGATCAAATTCAATGAGAGAGTCTTAAGCGAAGCCAGAGATAAAAATCTGCCCCTTTTTGAACGTCTGAAATTTTTAAGTATCACAGAATCCAACCTGGATGAATTCTTCATGATCCGTGTCGCCTCTTTAAAAGATATGGTCCATGCGGGCTATACAAAGAAGGATCTGGCAGGACTTACGGCTTCCGAACAGCTGGAACTGATCCTGAAGCAGGCACATGAACTGGTAAACCAGCAGTATTCCACCTACAGCCGTTCCCTGCTTCCGGCACTGAAACAGAACGGACTGGAGGTTGTGGTAAGCCATGAAGACCTGACGAAAGAGCAGGGAGATTTTGCAGACCGGTATTTTGAGGAGAATGTCTATCCGGTGCTGACACCGATGGCTGTGGATTCGTCCCGTCCTTTCCCGCTGATCCGGAATAAATCCCTGAATATCGGCGCTCTGATCGCCAAAAAAGACGATCCGGAGAAAAAGATCGATTTTGCAACCGTACAGGTTCCCTCTGTACTGCCCCGCCTGGTACATCTGCCGGATGGAAAAGACGGCGCAAAACGGGTGATCCTTCTGGAAGAGATCATTGAGCGGAACATCGGCCAGCTTTTCCTGAATTATGATGTGATCTGTGCAGATCCCTACCGGATCATCCGGAATGCGGATCTGACCATCGATGAGGATGAGGCAGCGGATCTTTTGAACGAGATCCAGAAACAGCTGAAGAAAAGAAAATGGGGAGAAGTCATCCGTCTGGGTGTACAGGACAGCATGGATCCCCGGCTCTTAAAGATCCTGAAAAAAGAATTCCATATCCAGGGTGAGGATGTTTTCCGTGTGGGCGGTCCGCTGGATCTGACGTTCCTCATGAAAATGTACGGAATGGAAGGCTTCGACCATCTGAAGCATCCTTCCTATAAGCCGCAGCCCGTGCCGGCTATGATGAACGATGACGATATCTTTACCCAGATCCGGAAAGGAGATATTTTCCTTCATCATCCGTATATGACCTTTGACCCGGTGGTAAACTTCGTGAAACAGGCGGCCAAGGATCCGGACGTCCTGGCGATCAAGCAGACACTTTACCGCGTCAGCGGCAATTCACCGATCATAGCGGCTTTGGCGCAGGCAGCAGAGAATGGCAAGCAGGTTTCTGTTCTTGTAGAGCTGAAGGCCCGCTTCGATGAGGAAAACAACATCATCTGGGCAAAGATGCTGGAGAAGGCAGGCTGTCATGTCATCTATGGTCTGGTGGGCTTAAAGACACACAGTAAGATCACGCTGGTGGTCCGCCGGGAGGAAGACGGCATCCGCCGTTATGTGCATCTGGGTACCGGAAACTACAACGATTCCACAGCGAAACTTTATACCGACTGCGGTCTTCTGACCTGTTCAGAGCCCATCGGAGAGGATGCCACAGCAGTCTTTAACATGCTGTCCGGCTATTCCGAGCCGAGAAAATGGAACAAGCTGAGTCTGGCGCCCCTCTGGCTCCGGAATAAATTCATCAGCCTGATTCGCAGGGAAACCAGCAATGCAAGACAGGGAAAACCGGCGCACATCATTGCGAAAATGAATTCTCTCTGCGATAAGGAGGTCATCGCGGCTCTTTATGAAGCTTCCGCAGCGGGGGTAAAAACAGAACTCATCATCCGCGGCATCTGCTGTCTGAAGGTGGGAATCCCGGGAGTCAGCGAAAATATCAGTGTCCGTTCCCTGGTGGGAAATTTCCTGGAGCATGCCCGCATCTTCTATTTCCTGAACAACGGACAGGAAGAAATCTATATGGGAAGTGCGGACTGGATGCCCAGAAACCTGGATAAACGGGTAGAGATCCTCTTCCCGGTGGAAGATGCTTCTATTATGAAAGAGATCCGCCATATTCTTGATATCCAGCTGGCAGATAATGTGAAAGCGCAGATCCTTCAGCCGGATGGAACGTATGTGAAGATCGACAAACGCGGAAAGAATCTCGTCTGCGCGCAGGAATATTTCTGTGAAGAGGCGATTGAAAGAGCAAAGGAACAGATGCCTGCAGAGGTGCATTCCGAGAGAGTGTTTGTGCCGGCAGAACCGATGGCCTGAGTGAAAGAACGATAAAATAGCAGTGCCCCGTATCTGAAAATCAGAATTTTCGGATACGGGGCATATTTTTTTGCAATTACGGCTCCCTGCAGACTGTTTTGCTGCATGGCCCCTCTCGTAATTCTATATGGTACTAATATTAGTATAGGCACGGCCTCTTGAACGGGATACAATAGAAAAAAAGTAGAAGTATGCGAATCTGGCAGACGGAAAAGCGACAAGAGAAAGGGGGATGTGCAAAGGAGGTCTGCCACAGGTCAAAGCTGACAAGACAGGAAAAAGAAGGAGGAGAGGTTTATGAAGAGAAAGACAAAAATAGTTGGACTGTTCCTGATGATCGCCTTGCTGTTTTTTGCGATACCAGGCTTTGGTAAGGTTCAGGCGTCAAGAGAGGATGATGTGTTCGACGGCTGGCAGGAGCTGGAGGACGAGGCAAAGAAGGAAGAAGAACTGGAAGCCCAGTCGAACCAGACACTGGAGATCGGCCAAGCCGGAGAATATACGGTATCCTTTAGAAATGCAGAGCTCAAAGGACGCGAAGGTTCTCTGGCGATCGTAAACAAGACAGGCAAACCGATGCGTCTGGAGATCACGGAAACGCTTGCGCGGACATCCGTAAGCAGCCCGGACAGCAAGCTGACGGACCTGCAGTGGAATCATAGCATGGGAAATAAAACGCTTTCCGGCGGTGGATATTTGAATCCGCTCGCAAGTACGAGACTGGATCTGAAATTCCGCAGTGATTATCAGGGCGGAACGTACTTTGTGGTGAAAGCGACGATCTCTGAGGTAAAGGATCTGGGAGGAAAGAGCTTTGCCCAGGCACAACTCATCGAGAATACCGGAAAATACACAGGAAGCCTGTTAAACAATACTTCCGACAATCCGGGCGCCAAAAGATATTTCCGCTTTCATGTAGAGAAAAGACGTTTTGTGAACATACAGCTTTCCAGAGGAGAAGGCTCCTGCGCATGTAACCAGACTCTGTACCTGTATTCCAATGCGGCAGAGAAGGATTCTCTGATCCGGATGTATATCTATGATGCAACCAAGAGAGAACAGATCCTGCTGGAGCCGGGTGACTATGTCATCGCTCTGTGGGCAACAAACTTCTACGGCGGTTCTACTGCTGTTTATGATCTGGAGCTTAGTGGAAGAGACTATATCTTTGCAACCGGCGTGAAGCTGACCTGCAGGGAGAAGACAAGAACTTTTACGGACGCAATCGGCAAAAAAACGGTGAAATTACATCTGACTGCAACGACGATCCCAGCAAATGCAGATGACAAGCTGAACGAATTTGTGATCAAAGGTTCTTCCGCTTCACACTTCCACTATAATGACAGTTTAGACCAATACGCCACTGGCCTGAACAGCAAGACGGTTACTGTGTCAGTAACTTCAAGAGCTGTAAATTATAAAACGGGCGGTTATTATCCCGGTTATGCAAAGGTCTATGCTACCTCCTCAAACGGAAAAGCATCCAAACCGTTGGATTTCACCTTTAAAGCGGCACCGCCTGATGTTTCAAACTATCAGATTTATCATAATTATGTGTTGTTCAATGGCGGATATTCCAGCAAAGCACCGGTTCGCTTCTATCAGAAGGTCGGAAATAAGTGGAAACTGAAAACCACCATTAAAAAACCGGACCGTTTTAAGTTAAAAGGTTTGAAACCGAACACCGCTTATAAGTTTAAACTGGTCGCACTGTCAAAAAACAGCAAAGGAAAATGGCTGGAAGGAAGTCCGAAATATCTGAACTTCCGTACCGGACGGGGAGAGAGACCGGATATCCGTTCCATTCAGATCAGCAATGTAAAACTGAATAAAAAGCGTAAATGGGAACGGGAATCCTTTGGTAAATGGGCTTGGCATACGTATTATTCTACCGGCTATACGATCACGATCAATCTGAACAGAACGCTGCCGGGAACCCTTGGTCTGTCCCTGGGCTGGGGCCAGGAGCTTCCGGGAAGAGGAACCCGTTTTGTTCTCAGGACCGGCGTAGAAGGAAACTGGGTCGGTGACAGTATGAAGATCAGGATCCGCTCATACAACCAGAAGGGATACAAAGCAGGCTATGGTCCTATTGTAGAACGAAGAGTCACCATCAGATAACAAATTCCCCTTTCATAAAAAAACGACTCCGAAGCATTTGCTTCGGAGTTGTTTTTTTGAACGTTCAGAACAGTTACCTATTTACGAAGAAGAAAGCGACGGATGACTTCAGCCACCCCGCTGTGGTTGTTATCGTTTGTGGTCACATAATCCGCAAAAGATAAGGTGTGGGCTTCTCCGTTACACATCACGGCGCCGATACCGGCGGCCCGGATCATGGGGATATCATTCTCGGCATCCCCGACAGCTACAGCTTCGGAAATGGGGATCCCCAGATGGTCGCAGAGGATCCCGATGGCAGCTCCTTTTGAGACACCGGTCGGCACCAGCTCCAGGAGCATCGGATGGGAGAAGAAAAGATCCAGCTTCCCTTCTGCCCAGGGGAGTAATTCCTTCTGGAAACGGACCAGATTTTCGTGGTTTTCTTCATCGATCGCCAGCATTTTACAAGGCTCCTCCGGGAGACAGGAGATCACATCGGGAACGACCTTTGCCGGAAGCCCGTAAACAGAGGAATAATCAAAGATTTCTTTGCGGTTTTCCTCTCCGATCACATGGTTCCTGTCGTAAGTCTGGATATGCAGGCCTCTTTTATGTGCGAGGTCAAAGACATAACGGACCTCCTCAAAGGGAACGCTTTTCCGGTAAAGGCTTTTCCGGGCTGCACAGTCATAGATCTCTCCGCCGTTGAAGCAGATGATATAACAGCCCTTTCCGTCAAGATGGAGGGCATGAGCCTGTGCGGTGGCACCTGCAAGCGGCCGGCCGGTGCTGATGACGACCTTGTGCCCGGCTTCGATCGCTTCCCGGATCGCGTCCTGGTTTTCTTTTGTCAGTTCTTTGGAATCCGTCAGGAGCGTTCCGTCCAGATCAGTGAAAAGGATCATTTCTTTCTAACCTCCCGTAAATTTGTCAGAATATCATAAGAAATCTTCAGATTTCCTCTTCCTGTGCCAAGAGAGATCGTTGGCTTGTTGGAACCGTGGAAATCGGAACCGCCGGAGATCAGGATGCCTTCTGTCCGGGCGAGACGCCGCACATAGCTTTCATCCATCTGCGTATGGGTGGAGTAAAGGGCTTCGACACCAATGAGCCCGTCCTTTTTCAGGGTGCGGACCAGATGCCGCAGCTCTTCATCAGAGAGATGATACTGAAGCGGATGGGCGAGAACGGGGATTCCTCCGGTTTTCCGGATCAGGCGGACTGCCTGCCCGGGAGTGACCTTTTCCCGCGGGACAAAGTAAGGACAGGTATCTCCTACATAGCGTGTGAAAGCTTCCTGCATGGTCTTGATGTAATGATGATCCAGAAGATAGCGGGCAAAATGGGCTCTGGTCCATACTGCCTCGCCGAAGGCTTCCTGCATCTGTTCCCAGGAAATATCGATCCCGCCCTCGTCGTGGAGCTTTTCGATCATTTTCCGGTTGCGTAACAGTCGGGAATCCTGAAAATGCCGGATCTCCGTAAGAAAAACAGGACTGTCGGGATCAAACTCAAGTCCTACGATATGAATATCTTTTCCCTTGTATTCCGTGGAAAACTCAATGCCGGGAAGGACCTCGATGCCTTCTTTTTTTCCGGCTTCCATTGCTTCCGGAAGTCCTTTCACCGTATCGTGATCGGTCAGGGCAAATGCAGAAAGGCCGGTCTTTTTGGCAAGTGAAACCAGTTCCGAAGGAGTCAGTGTTCCGTCAGAACAGGTGGAATGGACATGAAGATCAACCAGTTTCATAAAAAAACCTCCTTAAAAAATGCCTTTGCTTCTCAGTATAATGGAAAATGCCGGAGATTGCAAATGGAAAGCATATCTTTTCAGAAAGCGATCCGGACGGTAAAAGGCTTGTTATGCAAAGGAAAATATGACATAATAGAAAAAGACAGACCATGTAGATGAAAAAGAGGTCTGCTGCGAAAAGCAGTTGTGAAAGGGGAAGACAATGGAACAGATCCTAGCGTATTTAAGAGAACAGAACCTTCCGGAAAGCCTGATCCGGGATGTGGAAGGATTCCGGGCAGCCTACCCGGTGGAGGAACGGGTACAGCGGCGGGTGGGAGCTCCGCAAATGCATTTTTTTGGCTCCGATATTCTTCAGATGGCGGTAGCAGGGATCCTTGCAGGGGAAAATATCCTGCTCTGCGGTCCGAAAGCCACCGGAAAAAATATCCTGGCGGAAAATCTGGCCTGGATTTTCGGCCGTCCGGTTTATAATGTATCGTTCCATGTAAATACAGACAGCAGCACGCTCATTGGTACCGATACCTTCCGGGATAACGAAGTGACGCTCAGGAAAGGGCCGGTCTACCAGTGTGCGGCCTATGGCGGCTTTGGGATCCTTGATGAGATCAATATGGCAAAAAATGATGCCGTGGCTGTTCTTCATGCGACACTGGACTACCGGAGGATCATCGATGTGCCGGGCTATGAGAAGATCGACCTTCATCCGGCGACCCGTTTTATCGGTACGATGAACTATGGCTATGCCGGCACAAAGGAACTGAATGAGGCACTGGTTTCCAGATTTCTCGTCATCTATATGCCGGCCCTGACAGAAGAAACGCTCTCTCAGATCTTTCATTCCGCCTTTCCGCAGCTTAAAAAAGAAGCAGAAAAACAGTTTGCCGGTCTTTTTCTGGATCTCCAGAAAAAAGCGGATAACAGCGAGATTTCGACGAAAGCCATTGACCTTCGCGGCATGCTGGCGGCTTTGAAGCTGATCCGCGGCGGTCTGAAGCCTTCGCTGGCCGTTGCCATGGGGATCACGAATAAAAACTTTGACCTTTTTGAACGGGAGATGGTAGAGGATATTGTGCGGACCCGTATCCCGGAAAGCTGGAGTGCATCTGAGGTATTTTGATATGGAAAAGGAAGAACTTTATGGAGAAGACCGTCTGGCAGCAGAGACACGGATCCGTAATCTTCTCTGGACGGTCAGCGGGGATTATGATCTTTCCTGCGAACTGGATATCGATTCTTTTCAGAAAGCGAAAGAGATCTCTCTTTATGATGCCATCAAACAGGGAGCCTTTGCCCGTTTCTTTGATACGGAGGCGTTTGGTCTTTATCTGGTGAAAAAGATCTATCTTGGCGCAGAGGAAGGCCAGCTTATGGGGATCGCCCAGCTTTGCCTGGATGAGGCTTCTTTTTCAAAAGTGGCAGCGGAACGGCCCGGGGTGCCCGATATCCGGAAAAGAGCCTTTGAGGAGATCCTGGAGCGGGATTTTGGAAGACTGAACGCTTCCTTTGCCGGCAGGCTGAAGCTTGCCTATCTTCGCAGGGCACTGACCGGAGATCCGGCAGGAGAACAAAAGCTCCGCCGGGAGCTGGATCGGGTTGAGGCTTTAAAGGATACGGAAGATACGCTGGAGATCATTCGCTGCGTGGACGGTATTTATAACTCGGCCGTGGATCGGAGGTTTGAACAGGAGCATGGGACTCTGGCAGAGGTGCTGGCAGTTTCCATGGCAGATCTGAAGAAATACGACTGGCAGGATTATCTGAAGGAAGAGGCAGAAGAGGCCCGGTTGGAGGAATACTTAAGGCAGATGCAGAATCAGCTCACCAGTCTTTCGGAAGAGGAGGAGCAGGAAAAGGAAAAAACCAGGGGCGGAGTGGTGCTCCTGGATGAAGAGGCTGTGGAAAAAATGTATTCCTATATGGAATTGAACTACGGCCGTTCTTATCTTAACGAGCTTGAGCAGCAGCGGATCGACCAGAAGCTTTGCCGGGGGGCACATGCGGACTGCAGTCTGTATTTTACGGACGGGATCCTTGCAGAACCGGTAAAGGTCAATGCCCAGTATGAGCTTGCGAAGCGGACAGCGGAGATGAACCGCCGCTTTCTGCATCAGAACCGGAGAGTGACACGCCAGAATATTGAAGTTCTGACAGAGATCCTGAATCATGCCCTGATGACGCGGAATGAAGAGGAAATCTATGCTTCGGAATATGGCAGGATCGTGCCGAACCGTCTCTGGAAGGTCGGGAGAACCTCGGGAGGAAAGCTGTTTGATCTGGAGATCAAAAAGGAAAATTCGGATTTTGCCGTGGAAGTCCTTATCGATGCCAGCGGTTCCCAGCGGGACCGTACCAGCCGGGTGGCGCTTCAGGGGTATATCCTGAGTGAAGCACTGAGTCAGGCGGGGATCCCTCACAGTGTTTTCGGTTTCTGCAGCTTCTGGGATTATACGGTGATGCGCCGTTTCCGGGATTTTGATGAGGGACGGGAGGCAAACAGCCGGATTTTTGAATTTTATGCGTCAGCAAACAACCGGGACGGACTGGCTGTCCGTACGGCTGGGAATGCCCTGCTGAACCGGCCGGAGGATCAGAAGATCCTCATCATTTTAAGTGACGGCCGCCCCAACGATATCATTGTCAACCGTCCGGGCAGCAAAAATCCGACGCCGTATTTCGGGGATTATGCCATCAAAGATACGGCGACAGAGATCCGGAAGCTCCGTAACCAGGGGATCGCAGTCCTTGGTGTCTTTGCAGGGGCGGAGAAAGATCTTCTGGCAGAGCAGAAGATTTTCGGAAAAGACTTTGCCTACATCAAAGATATCCGGAACTTCTCCCGTGTGACAGGCGCTTATCTCAAAAAACAGGTGCTGAATGCATAAGAAAGAAAAGGGTGAGACAGTGGAAAACAGAAAGATCAGGATCAGTCAATCCGCAGGGAGCTTTTGTGTGGTTTTATGTCTTCTGATGTATGCCTATTATGCCAGGGAGTGGGAGCGCCGGCTATCCGATCCGCTGGGAAAAACCGTTCTGAGCCTCAGCAGGCATCTGGTACATGCCGGGCTGATTTTCTGCTGGATGCTTTCGGTGAACGCACGTATCATACAGGACAGGATCCGCGGTTATCTGATGGCGATCGGGGGGCTTCTGATCTTCTGGCTGTATATCCGCACTGTAAAATGGATGTTTTTTTTCGAAGACAGCTGGCAGAACCAGTATCTCTGGTATGCCTATTACATTCCGATGATCTTGATCCCTCTGATCGGCGTTTTTCTGGTGCAGTATCTGGGAAAAAAGGAGACGTACCGTCTGCCGGGAACGTGGAGGCTCCTTTATCTTCCGGCCTTTTTTCTGATCGGTCTTGTGTTCAGCAATGCATTTCATCAGCAGGTATTTTCCTTCCCGGAGGGAAGATATTCCGGAAGTGTTTATTCCTATGAGACCGGTTACTATTTTGTTATGGCATGGTGTCTGCTTCTTGGCCTGTATTTTATCGTGATGCTGCTTTTTAAATGCCGGGCTCCCGGAAAACGGTGGCTTCAGAAACTGCCTCTTTTTGTGCTGCTGGTCAATGTTTTTCTTTCGGTTTTGTACTGCCTTAAGATCATCCGGATGGATCTGGTTGCGGTAGACTGCATGTTTATCGTGATTCTTCTGGAAGCCTGTATCCAGAGCGGCCTGATCCGTTCCAATTCCGGTTATGAAAGGTTGTTTACATCGGCACTGCTGGAAGCACAGATCCTGGATAAAAACGGGATGGTCTGCTATACCTCCCGTCAGGCGGAAAAAATGGATGAAAATGCCAGAAGCCGGATGAAGGATCCGGAAAATAAAGGGCTTATCCTGGAAAACAGAAGGCTGAACTGTGCGGATATTGCCAATGGCAGGATTTTCTGGTGGGAAAATGTAGAGGAAGTGCTCAGGTATACGCACAAGCTGGAAGAAACCAATGACCGTCTCAGAGAAGAAAACGATCTTCTGGATGCCGAGATGAAGCTTCGTGAAGCACAGCTCCAGATCGATGAACAGAACCGTCTTTACGATCAGCTTACCTGTGATATGAAAGAACAGCTGGATCTTTTGGAAGGACTTTTGAAAAGTGACCGGGTGACAGGCAGACAGCGGATCGCGAAGATCTGTGTGCTGAGTGCCTATATGAAACGGCGGAGTAATCTGTGTCTTCTGGCGGAAAGTGAAAAGCAGACTTCGACAAAGGAGCTGGAATTCTGTATTTCGGAATCGCTGGAAAGCATGCGGCTGTGCAGTCTGTTCTGTTCTTTTGAAAGCCATTGCAGCGGGAAAACAGCTGCCGGGGAACTGATCCTTTTATACGATGTGGTGCAGCAGATCTTTCAGCAGCTTCTGGCTGATGCAGGAGCGGTGATGATCTGGCTGCGGGCGGAAAATGACAGTCTTTTTCTGAAGCTTCAGTCGGATGGCAGGATCTGTACGGAATTTCCGGCTATGGAACGCTGGAGTGCTGCGGGCGGCAGCTTTTCTGTCTCCTGTGGACCGGATGCTGCCTGGCTGATCTTGCAAAGAGAGGGGGAAAAAGGATGACAAGACCGCTTTTTTCTTTGTCTCATGGTGCGTTCGGCGGGATCCTGATGGTTTTGTACAGTCTTTTTCTGATCCAGCTTGGCGGCATTCTGCTGGCCAGAGAAAAGAAACGGAAAAAGAAAACACTGTTCTGGTCCCGTTGGTTTCTTTTCCTGGTTACCGGGATTTTTCTGATCCTTTTAGCTGCCTTCAGCAAACAGCGGGAAATGAGTCTTTTTTTTGCGGTAAAACAGAGGGACTTCAAGATCACCCGGCTGCCCTTATGGAGTGTGCTTCCAGGGCTGGCACTTCTTGGGACGGTGACCGTTGTACTCATCTGGAAAACACTCAGTTATCGCCGTACCACACTGAACCGCCTGGCGATCAAAGAAAGCTTTGATAATCTTCCGACCGGTCTTTGTTTTTCCGGGCCGGAAGGCTTTGTGCTGCTGGCGAACCGTAAAATGGAGCAGCTTTGTTTTGAACTGACGGGAGAGGATCTTCAGGATGCCGGTTATTTCTGGGAACAGCTCACAAAAAAGACAGGACAGATGCAGGCAGGAGCGGCCGTATATGGCGAACAGCCCTGTTTTTGCCTGGAAAATCAGGAAATATGGACGTTTCAGAAGGACGTTTTAAATACGGACAGCAGACAGCTCATCCAGCTGACTGCCGTGAATATCACAGAGCTTTATCATCTGTTGGAGCAGCTGGAGCAGAAACATCTGGAGCTGAAGAAAATGAACGGGCGCCTGTGGCAGTACAGTGAGAATATGGAGAGTTATGTGCGGAGCCGGGAAATCCTGGAGACAAAGATGCGGATCCATAAAGAGATCGGACAGGCGCTGCTGGCTTCCCGGGTGTACATCAGTCAGAAGATACCGGAGCTTACCGAACAGGATATTTTAAAGCGCTGGGAATCGGTTGTTCTGGTCCTGAAAAAAGAAGCGGAGCCGGAGGTGCCGGAAAATAAGTGGCTGCAGTTTGTCCGTGCAGCAGGGGATGCCGGCGTGCAGGTGGCCGCTTCCGGATCGATACCGACAGATCCGGTGCAGCAGGAATATCTTCTGATGGCTGCCATGGAAGCTCTGACGAATGCTGTCCGCCACGGAGAGGCGGATCAGCTGAAGATCGTGCTCACAGAGGAAAACGGGTACATACGGGCCTGTTTTTTCAACAACGGGAAAAAACCAATGGCTCCTGTCCGGGAGGGCGGGGGACTTGGTGCCTTGCGCATCCGTCTGGAAGAAGCTGGCGGCAGCATGCAGATTCTGACGGCTCCGGAGTTTTGCCTGTCTGTCTTACTGCCGAAAAAAAGGGGGAAAGAGGTATGTTACCGATACAGGTCCTGATCGTGGAAGACGATCCGATGGCCAGGACATTATTTGAAATTTATCTGAAAAACAGTGAAAAATATAAGGTGGCAGGTTCTGTGGAAAGTGCGGCAATGGCGGAGCTCTACTGCCTGACAAAGCAGATAGACCTGATCCTTATGGATGTGTGTACGGCTTTGCATGCCAGTGGTCTGGATGCGGCGGAAAAAATCAAAAAGAATCATCCGGGGATAAAAATCCTGATCGTGACCAGTCAGCCGGAATGTGATTTTATCGAACGTGCCCGCCGGGCAGGGGTGGACAGCTTCTGGTACAAAGAACCATCCGAAGAAAAAATCATGTCTGTGATCAACAGGACGATGGAAGGGGAACGGGTCTATCCGGATTCTCCGGCGAAGCAGAAGATCGGCAACTGCTTCAGCACAGAATTTACAAAACAGGAACTGAGTGTTTTGCGGGAACTGACGGCAGGAGATACCGATGAGGAGATTGGAAAGAATCTTCATCTTTCTGTCTGGACGGTCCGGAAATATATCAAACAGATGCTGGAGAAGACGGGATTCAAGTCCCGGACCCAGCTGGCCGTTGTGGCGAGAGAAAGCGGGATCGTGATAAAAGGGTATTAAGATATCACGATCCCGAAGCCGGGATAACACAAAAAAAGCATCCGAAATGCTCGGATGCTTTTTCAAACAGTTCGTAGGAGAATCGAACTCCTGTTTCCGCCGTGAGAGGGCGGCGTCTTAACCGCTTGACCAACGAACCATA
>CAKRQP010000026.1:0-22468 GCA_934393555.1 uncultured Lachnospiraceae bacterium | reverse complement strand
GTTTCATTCCCGGTGAACATATCCTCCGACACGTATTTCTGTTCCAGAGAAGAATATTCATCTGTGCCCTTCTTGTATTCCAGATAGATCGTCACCAGCTGAAAGGCACAGTAGCAGAAAACAGCCAGTGCCGCCAGAAAAACAACTCTCCAGATCAGGTCACCGATGGTCTTCTTTTTCTTTGATTTTCTCATTCTTTCCCTCCGTTTTTCGCGATGCGTCCCCATTTTTTCGCTGCTGCCGGCTGCTCTTCCTCATGCCTTGGAAGCTTTACGGTAAACCGGGTACAGACCGGGCTGCTGGAAGCCGCAATGGCTCCTCCATGCAGTTCCACGATCTCTTTTGCAATGGAAAGCCCCAGTCCGGCGCCGCCGGTCCGGCTCTGTCTGGCATTGTCCACCCGATAGAATTTTTCAAAAATAAAATTCAGCTTCTGCGGGGGGATCTGATCGCCCTGATTGGAAAAGGTGATGATGATATCCTTCTGCTCTCCAAAAGCACGGATATCAATGTTCGTGCCAGGATAACTGTAAGCGATGGCATTTCTCAGAAGATTGTCAAAAACCCTGGCCAGCTTGTCCGGATCTGCATCCACCAGAAGGTTGTCATCCGTGTGAATGGAGCAGGTCAGTGATTTCTCCGCCAGCACCGCATAGCTTTCATCGGCCAGCTGCTCCAGCATCATGGAAATATCCAGCGTCTCCTTCTGAAGCACGATATCCTGAAGGTTAAAACGGGTGATCTCAAAGAATTCGCTGATCAGTTCGCCCAGACGGATGGATTTTTCCAGAGAAATGTGGATATATTTCTCCCGGTCCTCCTCCGGAAGCTCCGGCTGCTCGTCCAACATGGTGAGATAGGCGATGATGGAAGTCAGCGGGGTCTTCAGGTCATGTGCCAGAAAGACCACCAGGTCATTTTTCCTCTGCTCACTCTCCATAGCTTCATATTCCCGGCGCTTCAGAGTCATTTTCAGGGTATTCAGTTTTTCAGAAATCGGCCGCAGCTCCGGCTCCAGCGTCACAGGAGCCTCGGAATCACTGAGAATGTTTTCGATCTCTGCACCGATGCTGTTGAGATAGCTGGTCACTTTTGACATGGCAAGGTAGAAAAAGATCAGAAACAGGACAATGAAGCCCAGAGCCATGAAAAGCCCCTTATTCTGCATGAAGACCGTGCCGTAGAAGCGGTCGGCCTCTGCCCGGTCCATCCCGGACTTCATCAGAAGATGGATGATGAGTGTCGGAAAACTGTCCTGCAGGACTCCGTCGATCAGAAAAACCAGGACGATATAGCCCACTGCCATGGAAAAAAACGCCATCAGCACCGTGCGGAGCATCAGGCTCCATTTTAATTTCCGGTAATTATTTTTCAATGCGGTATCCAACTCCCCAGACGGTCTTGATGAAATCCGATTTTCCTGTCGGTCCGCTCATTTTTTCGCGAAGATGACGGATATGGACCATTACCGTATTGTTGCTGTTTTTATAGTATTTTTCCTTCCATACCTGTTCAAAAAGCTGCTCGGAGCTGATGACCTGTCCCCGGTTTTCGCAGAGGATCCAGAGGATATCGAACTCGATGGGTGTCAGTGTCAGCTCTCTTTCATTATAGATGCATTCATGCGTATTGCGGTTCAGGAAAAGACCGCCGAAATCAATGATGTCTTCCTGCGGACGGTTTCCTTCGTTGTATTTGGTAGACCGCCGCAGCTGGGCTTTGACACGGGCCATGAGCTCCAGCGGGTTGAAGGGCTTGGCGATGTAATCGTCCGCTCCCAGCGTCAGCCCGTTGATCTTATCCATATATTCTGTCTTTGCCGTCAGCATGATCACCGGAAACGTATACTTTTCCCGGATCTTCTGCAGGATCGTGAAACCGTCGATATCCGGCAGCATCACATCGAGAAGTGCCAGATCCGGTTTTTCTTTCTCTACAGCCTCCAGGGCATCGCGGCCATTGTAGCACTTCACTACCTGATAATTTTCGTTTTTCAGGTAAAGCTCTACTACGTCGGCAATTTCCCTTTCGTCGTCTACGATCAATACTTTACTCCCCATTTTACGCCTCCTATCGTAACAACAGAACTGCTGCACCAAAGGCATGGCAATGACACACAGCCGGAAAAAGTCTTCTGTGTCTGTCAGCGCCATGTTCCCTCCCCCGGTGCAGCAGTCTTTCCTCAGATTTTCAGTTTAAAGTTCACAGGTTCCAACGGTTCTCGGGAACGGCAGTACGTCGCGGATGTTGCCCATACCGGTCAGATACATCACGCAGCGCTCAAAGCCCAGTCCGAAGCCGGCATGACGGGTGGAACCATATTTACGAAGATCCAGATAGAAGCCGTAATCCTCTTCCTTAAGACCCAGTTCTTTCATTCTGGTCAGGAGCTTCTCATAATCGTCCTCTCTCTGGCTTCCGCCGATGATCTCACCGATGCCCGGAACCAGACAGTCCATAGCGGCTACGGTCTTTCCATCGTCGTTGAGCTTCATGTAGAAAGCTTTGATCTCCTTCGGGTAATCGGTAACGAATACCGGTTTCTTGAAGACTTCCTCGGTCAGATAACGCTCATGCTCTGTCTGCAGGTCGACGCCCCAGGATACCTTGTACTCAAATTTGTCATTGTGCTTCTCCAGGATCTCAATGGCCTCGGTGTAGGTCACATGACCGAAATCAGAGCCTGCCACATGTTTCAGACGCTCGATAAGACCTTTGTCCACGAAGGAATTGAAGAAGTTCATCTCTTCCGGCGCATGCTCCAGAACATAGTTGATGACGTATTTCAGCATGGACTCTGCCAGGATCATATCGTCCTTCAGGTCTGCAAATGCGATCTCCGGCTCGATCATCCAGAACTCCGCCGCATGACGGGTGGTATTGGAATTCTCTGCACGGAAGGTCGGTCCGAAGGTATAGATGTTGCGGAAGGCCTGTGCGAAGGTCTCGCCGTTTAACTGGCCGCTTACGGTCAGATTGGTCTCTTTTCCGAAGAAATCCTTGCTGTAATCAATGGAGCCGTCCGGATTTTTCGGCGGGTTGTTCAGATCCAGGGTGGTTACCTGGAACATCTCGCCGGCACCCTCACAGTCACTTCCTGTGATCAGGGGTGTATGCACATAAACGAAATCTCTCTCCTGAAAAAATTTGTGGATGGCATATGCGATCAGGGAACGCACACGGAATACGGCCTGGAACGTGTTGGTCCTGGGACGCAGATGTGTGATGGTACGCATATACTCCATGCTGTGGCGTTTCTTCTGCAGCGGATAATCCGGTGTAGAAGCACCCTCGATAAAGATCTCTTCTGCCTGGATCTCAAAAGGCTGTTTTGCTTCCGGAGTGGGAACCAATGTTCCTTTTACGATCACGGCTGCACCGACGTTGATCTTGGTCAGCTCCTGGAAGTTCTCCATGGTGTCATGATATACGACTTGCAGGGTCTCAAAAAAAGTACCGTCATGCAGTACCAGGAAACCGAAGGCCTTGGAATCACGGTTGCTTCTTACCCAGCCGCCAACCTGGATTTCCTTGTTCAAATATTTCTCTCTGTCTCTGAAAATTTCTCTAACTGTAATGAGTTCCATTTTTCTTTTCCTATCCTTTGTTTAATGATGAATGGCCTAATTGTTTACAGTATAGCCTATTCGAAAGATCTATGCAAGGGTGGTTCTTTTTTTCTTGGCCGGTTTACACTTTTTTCATAGAAAAAGTACTGATTTCTCCGTGTTGTAAATTGATTTTTGCATGAAATTGCACTATAATGTTTAGTGATCGATTAATTTATCACAGATTGGAGTTTTCTTATGGACCGTATTTTTAACATGGACAACAAATTTTTCACCTTCATGAGCAGGGTGGCGGATCTTATCATCCTGAACCTTCTTTTCCTGCTCTGCTGTATTCCGATCGTTACCATCGGGCCTGCCGTCACCGCTCTGTATTATGTGACGATGAAAATGGTCAGAAATGAGGAATCTTACATCGCCCGTTCTTTCTTTAAATCTTTTAAAGAGAACTTCAAACAGGGCGTTGCCATCTGGATGATGGCTCTGGTCCTCATCCTTCTGGAGTTTATGGATTTCTTCATTATGAAGCAGCTCAGCGGCGGTATTTATACCGTTGTGAAATACGGACTTCTGGTCATTGCTCTTCTCCTGGCCATGATCCTTCAGTACGTTTTCCCGCTTCTGGCAAAGTTTTACAACACCGTGAAGAATACCCTCCGGAATGCACTTCTGATGTCTTTAAGACATCTTCCCTACACGATCCTGATGCTGCTGATCAACATCGCACCCATCATTGCGATGCTTCTCAACACCACGATCTTCTCTTACGGGATTCTGGCATATTTCCTGCTGGGCTTCTCCACACTGGCCTTTGCCAACTCCTTCTTCCTGGTGAAGATCTTCGACAAGTATATCCCGCAGGATGAGAATGCGGAAGAAGAGAAGGATGCAGACGACTGGACCATCGAGGGTCTCCGTGAAGAGCTCGAAACCAGCTCCGAAGGAGCCGCTTCCGATGACACCGCAGCTTCTGCTGACCAGGAAGTGACAGAAGACGACACGACAGAGCAGTAATGATTTCTCTGCTGACCGCTGCATCTGCCGCCCCGAACAGTAATTTCCGCGAGGTGAACCATGCAGACAGGAAGTAAAGAGCTGATCCGTGACATCAATTTGCATCTGATTTTAGAAGCCATCATCAATGAAGGCCCCATTTCCCGTGCGGGACTTGCCAAACACCTTGGTCTTACCAAAGCCACCGTCTCCTCCATCGTTCAGGAGCTTCTGGATTCCGGTCTGGTCAGGGAGATTGGCAGTGCCCCGGTGGAAAAGGGCCGGAAACCCATCCTCCTGAGCCTTGATCAGGAGGCCGGATACGCACTTGCCGTCAACATCGAGACCACAGGGATCACGGTCATGTCCGCAGATCTTCTGGGTACCGGCTGCCGGCTGAAGCAGTATCCGGTCAGGGCTTTTGATGAAGGCTTTTTTTCTTTTCTCCTGGAAACCCTGAAAGCCTCCATAAAAGCCCTTCCGCCATCCCGCTACGGTGTGGTCGGCGTCTGCCTGGGCGTCCACGGCGTTTCCAGAGGCAACCGGATGATCTTTGCCCCATATTACTCTCTGGATAAAGAGCTGGCCGGCCGGCTTACGGAAAGCCTTAAGATCCCGGTCTATCTTTACAATGAGGCCAACCTTTCCGTTCTGGGTGAGCGGGCCTTTGCCTTTAATTTTCCGGACATGATCCATATCAGCATCCATTCCGGTGTGGGCATGGGCATCCTGATCCATGACCGCCTCTACACCGGCGCCAACGGTTTTGCCGGAGAGCTGGGACATACCATTGTCGAACCGGACGGACGCCCCTGTCCTTGTGGAAACCACGGCTGTCTGGAGCAGTACATCTCCGAAAGGGCTCTCCTTCAGGAGCTCTCTGAACAGAAAGGTTATCCCGTTTCCTTAGATGAGTTGATCCGGCTCTCGCGGAACGAGGATCCCGATGCCCTGCGGATCCATGAACGCTTCCTGAAATACATGAGCATCGGCCTGAACAATGTTCTCAACACCCTGAATCCGGATCTGATCGTCATCAACAGCTCTTTTACAACCTATTTTCCGGATATCACGAAGACTCTGGAAAAATCCCTGAATAACCGGATGGGCCGGCCTTTAAAGATCCGCCCGTCACATCTGCAGGATACTGCTATTCTTCTGGGCGGCATTTATGTCGTCCTGAAGGAGTTTCTGGAGGTGGAAAACCTCAGGCTGAAGCCTGCCGTCCATGAAGAGGAATGACCCGGTTTTATTGGGTTTTCCGTTACAAAAAAAGACTCTGACAGCTTCCTGCATAAAATGTGCAGTCTGTCAGAGTCTTTTTTATTCACTTAACGCATTGCAAAGAGCTGCAAACTGTTCCAGCGTCAGGGCTTCGCCGCGGACACTGGGAGATACGCCCAGTGTTTCGATGGCTGCTGCCACCTGTTCTTTACTGAACTGCAGCTCCGGAGAGTTTACCAGTCCGTTCTGCAAAGTTTTTCTCCGCTGGTTGAAAGAGGCCCGGATGAGGCGGAACAGAAGCGCTTCATCCTTTACCTTTACAGGTGTCTCTTCAAAACGGGTCAGCCGGATCACGGCACTTCCCACATTCGGACGGGGCATAAAGCAGTTTGGCGGCACATTGGCTGCCAGATAGGGCTCGGCATAATACTGGACTGCCAGGGAAAGAGCACCGTAATCCTTGGTTCCCGGGCCTGCCTGCATCCGGAGCGCCACCTCCTTCTGTACCATAACGGTCAGGCTCTTCAGCGGCACATGACTCTCAAAAAGACCCATGATGATCGGTGTCGTGATGTAATACGGAAGATTCGCCACCACCTTGATGGGTTTTCCGCCATTTCTCTCCTCGGCCAGTTTTTTCAGGTCTGCCTTCAGAACGTCCTCGTTGATGACACTGACGTTGTCGTAGGAGCTCAGGGTATCCTCAAGAATGGGGATCAGGCTGCTGTCGATCTCCACAGCCACCACTTCCCGGGCCGCCTCCGCCAGATACTGCGTCAGCGTACCAATGCCGGGGCCGATCTCCAGGACAAAATCATCCTTTGTGATCTCCGCCGCAGCGATGATCTTATCCAGCACATGGGGATCGATGAGAAAGTTCTGGCCGAATTTCTTCTGAAAGGTAAAGTTGTATTTCTGTAAGACCTCAATGGTCTTCCGGGGATTTGATAATTTTTCCATTTTATCCATTGATCTGATACATCCTCATTGCGTTTTCCCAGGTGGTCTCTTCCACCGTTTTCGGGTCGATTCCTTTGATCTTCGCGATCTCTTCGATCACATACGGAAGGAAAAGGGAAGAATTCCTTTTCCCGCGGTAAGGCGTGGGGGCCAGATAGGGACAGTCTGTCTCAATCAGGATCCGCTCCAGCGGTACCGCTTCCGCCACTTCCTTCAGGACTCTGGCATTTTTGAAGGTGACCACTCCGCCGATGCCGATATAATAGCCCATTTTCAGATATTCTGCCGCCATCTCTTTCGAACCGGAATAACAGTGGATCACACCACCTGTCGTTCCTGCATGGTGTTCCTTCATAATGTCAAAGGTCTCCTGAGAGGCTTCCCGGCTGTGGATGATGACCGGAAGCTTTACCTCTTTGGCAAGCTCCAGCTGGCGGATGAACCACTTTCTCTGCAGTTCATCCGACTCCGTATCCCAGTAGTGATCCAGACCGATCTCTCCGACAGCCACGATCTTTTCCCGGCCGGCCAGCTCTTTTATCCACTGGAGCTTTTCCTCTGTAAGCTCTCCCACATGATCCGGATGGACCCCCACGGCGCCGTAGACAAACGGATATTTTTCCGTAAGCTCCACCGTAGTCGTCACACCGGAAAGCTGGGCAGCCACGTTCACGACCGGTGAGACCCCTTTTTCCGGAAGGCTCTTCAAGAGCTCCTCCCGGTCTTTCTCAAATGCCTCATCATCATAATGGGCATGACTGTCAAATATCATTTTACAGTAACCTCCAGCACTTTGCTCCAGGGACTGTAGACGTTTTTCTTTCCGACCTTTGCCATGGCACAGATCTTAAAGTAATAGGTCCGTCCCTTTTTCAGATTTTTCCAGGTGTAAGAACGGCCGGTACTGGTGCAGAGCTTCCGGAATTTCCGTCCGGGTGCATTGGTCCAGTAGACGGTACAGTTTTTTGCACCTTCCGGGATCTTCCAGGCCAGCTTCACACCGCCCTCCAGCGCTTTTCCATACAATACCGGTGTCTTCGGATGAACGGTCACATAGAAACTCTTCACCGCCCCGGCTCCATAGCGGGCCTGACAGGTGATCTTCACTTTTCCGGGCCGGTTGGCTTTCAGAACGCCGCTCTTTGTGACAGAAGCGATCTTCGGATCGGAGCTTTTCCAGTTTACCTCTTTATGAAGGGCATTGACTGGAAGGATCTCTGTCTGAAGCACCTGTTTTTCTCCGACATTCAGATCTGCCGGTGCATTTATCACACGCACCGCCGATGCATAATTTCTTACCGTCACGGTGAATTTTGTCCGAACCCTGCTTCCGTCTCCGGCCGTACAGGTGATGACAGCGGATCCCTTTTTCAAGGCCAGAAGACTTCCGTCTTCCGTTACCGTTACCACGGAAGGACGGGAACTTTTATACGTAAGACCCGTATTGGTGGCATTGGAAGGGAGCAGCTCCAGCTTCGGCCGATACTTCTTTCCCACTGCCAGGCGGATGTTTTTCGCCTCCGGCCGGATCGCCGTCAGCTTCACCTGAACCTTTACCTTCGCACACAGGCTCTGCCGGTCGCCATAGCGGGAAGTGCAGGTAATGGTAGCTTCGCCGCCTTTTTTCGCTGTGACCGTACCGTTTTCATCCACGGAGGCCACAGAGCTGTTACTGGAGCTCCACTGGAAGGTTTCCGGCGCCACTGCCGCCGAAGCCTTGGAAAAACCGCTGTTTTTCAGGTAGACCGTAAGCTTTTCACTCTTTCCCGGCTCCAGCTCCAGAGCGGTCTTCCCCAGATAAAAAGTATAGTTTTCGCCTGCGGCACGGATATCCGTGAGTTTGCTGGTATCTGCCTGTTTTCCCGGATCTTCTGCCTTTTCCGTACCGAAAAGCTGTACCCAGCATTTTATTTTTCCCTGGGAAAAACAGCCAACGCCGATGCTTTTTATCTCCGGATCCAGGATATGGCTTTTGAAGCCTTCGGACTGCATCCAGACCTCCATGGCTTCTCTGGCAGAGCTGACGCCGATGAGGCGGTTCTCTGCACGGGCTTTGCTGCTCACGGAATCAAAGCTGGCTCCATTCGGGCGCTGCTCGGAATAAAGCACGTTCAGCTCCGCACTCCGGATCATGGCTCCCTCCAGAAGCTCCCGGTCCATTTCCACCGGTTCCAGCCCAAGCCTTCCACGCTCCTGATTGACCAGCGTCAGGACCTTCTCCGCTTCTGAATAGAGATACGTACCGGAGATCTTCAGTCCGCCCTTTTTCCGGTAGGAACCGTCTCCCTGGTCTTCCAGATCCTCCGGAAGATCCAGCGTCAGGGACGTACAGCCAAGGAATGCGTTTTTATCGATCCGGTAAACCTCAGACGGGATCTCAAAATTTTTCAGGGAACGGCAGAGACAGAAGCTCTGCTCACCGATGACTTCCAGATTTTTCCCGGTCTCTACGGTCTCCAGTGCCGTACAGCCGCGGAAAAGCTGGATAGGAAGCTTCTTCACACCGGAACCCAGAACGGCATTTTTCAGGGCGGTACACTCCTGAAACGCTCCTGTTTCCAGTGTCTTCACCGAATCCGGAAGGGCAAGAGAGATCAGGCTCTTACAACGGTAAAAGGCAAAGCTTCCAATCGTTTTCAGGCTTTTCCCGAAGCGAATCTCTTCAAGGGCCTCACAGCCGCGAAAGGCATTGGCCTCTATGGTCAGAACACTGTCCGGAAGGCTCACCCTCTGCACGGTTTTCTGATCCTGGAAAGCTCCGGAAGCGACCGCTGTGATGCCGGTCTGTATCTGGATCTCCGTGATCTCTGAAAAATCCGTATTTTTCAGGGCATCTCTGGTGAGTGCACCTTTTCCAGAGATCAACAGGATACTTCCTTTCCGGACCACAGAGATCTCTCCGGCTGCTTCTGCCGTTTTTGAACGTCCTGTTTCGGAAGCTGCCGCGATCACCTCCGGTGTTCCGGCTGCCTTTGCATAAAACTCCGGTCCACCGCCGGAAAGCATTGCAGCCGCCAGAAGGCAGGCCGTTGCCTTTTTCCACAGATTCGCCATGTTCTCTCCTCCTTTTTGAAAGATAAGCCCGGCGAGAGCGGCTTTCTGCCGCCTGCCAGGCTTGGAACAGTTACGTGATTCAGCAGACTTCTGCGCCTGCGGGCATTTTTTTCTCCGGTACCATAAGAGCCAGTTCGCCGTTTTCATCCTCGGCACAAAGGATCATTCCCTCAGAAAGGACACCGGCCAGTTTCGCAGGTTTCAGGTTCACCAGGACCATTACCTTTTTACCAACCATCTCTTCCGGTGAATAGTGTGCTTTGATACCGGATACGATCTGTTTTACCTCACTTCCGATCTTTACCTGGGAGCAGAGCAGTTTTTTGGATTTCTTCACTGCTTCGCAGGAGATGATCTCACCTACCTGGAACTGCATTTTCTCGAAGTCCTCGAAGGTGATCTCTTCTTTTTTCGGAATGTCGATGACCGGTTCTTCCTCTTTGACTTCCTCGGTCTCACCGGCTGCGGCCCTGGCAGCGGCTTTCTTTGCCTCTACCTTTTCCAGGACCTCTTTGATATCCTGACGGGCAAAAAGGATCTCCGGCTGCTCGGTCACTTTGTTTCCGGACTCGTAAAGACCGAAGGTATGCATCTCGGAAAGGTCTCTCTTGCTGCCGTTCAGCTGAGCCAGGATCTTTGCAGACGTCTCCGGCATGAAGGAGTAAAGAAGGCTTCCACCGATGCAGATGCTCTCTACCAGGTTGTAAAGAACGGTTGCCAGACGGTCCTGTTTCTCCGGATCCTTTGCCAGAGCCCAGGGCATGGTCTCATCGATGTATTTGTTGCAGCGTTTGAAGAGGACAAAGATCTCGCTGATGGCATCTGCCACACGGAGCTCATTCATCTTCGCATTGACTTTATCCACGGTGGAAAGAACGACCTGCTTAAGGTCCTCATCCATGGTATCGGTCACACCCTTGTCTGCCACAACGCCGCCGAAATATTTATTGGACATGGAAACGGTACGGTTCAGAAGGTTTCCGAGTGTATTTGCCAGATCGGAGTTCAGACGCTCTACCATCAGATCCCAGGTGATGACACCATCGTTCTCAAAGGGCATCTCATGAAGGACAAAGTAACGGACTGCATCTACGCCGAAGAGCTCTACCAGATCATCTGCATAGATCACGTTTCCTTTGGATTTACTCATTTTTCCGTCGCCCTGCAGGAGCCAGGGATGACCGAATACCTGTTTCGGCAGAGGCAGATCCAGTGCCATCAGGAAGATCGGCCAGTAAATGGTATGGAAACGGATGATATCTTTTCCGATCAGATGAAGGTCTGCCGGCCAGTTTTTGTTGAAGAGCTCACTGCTCTCGCCGTCACAGTCATAGCCGATACCGGTGATGTAGTTGGTCAGGGCATCCAGCCATACATAAACCACATGCTTCGGATCAAAGTCTACCGGAATTCCCCATTTGAAGGAGGTTCTGGATACGCACAGATCCTGAAGACCGGGCAGGAGGAAATTGTTCATCATCTCGTTTTTACGGGATACGGGCTGGATAAACTCCGGATGCTCATTGATATAATCGATGAGTTTCTGGGCATATTTGCTCATTTTGAAGAAATAAGCTTCCTCACGGGCAGGCTGTACCTCACGGCCGCAGTCCGGACATTTGCCGTCTACCAGCTGAGACTCGGTAAAGAAGGACTCACAGGGAGTACAGTACATACCTTCGTAGTAGCCCTTGTAGATATCGCCTTTTGCGTACATTTTTTTGAAGATCTTCTGAACCTGTTTCTCATGATACTCATCGGTGGTGCGGATGAATTTATCATAGGAAGTGTTCATAAGATCCCAGATCCTTTTGATCTCGGTGGATACGTTATCAACAAACTCCTTCGGAGTGATGCCAGCCTCCTCGGCTTTTAGCTCGATCTTCTGACCGTGCTCATCGGTTCCGGTCTGGAAGAATACATCATAGCCCTGCTCTCTCTTGAAACGGGCGATGCTGTCTGCGAGAACGATCTCGTAGGTATTTCCGATATGCGGCTTGCCTGAAGTGTAGGCAATGGCCGTGGTGATGTAATATTTTTCTTTTGACATGTGTAGATCCTCCTTCTCACTTTACGATCACGGTTCCGGGCGGATAAAAAAGCCGCCTTCCCGGCATTCAGCCAGAGAAGGCGGCATAAAACCGCGTTACCACTTCACTTCATCTCCTTCTCACAAAGGAGACCTCATTGGGTGCTCTTCACACCCTTCCGCTGTAACAGGCGGTCCTGTCACCGGCTTGCCCTTCCTGCCTGACTCACCTGTGCCGCTCAGAAGCCATCTTCTCCCATCGTCTCTGCAGCCCTTCTCAGCAAACAGGCCTCTCTGTGACAGTTCTTACGGGGTACTCTCTTCATCCCTGCGTTTTTCCTGAGATTTAGGCTATCACAGGACTTTGGGGTTGTCAAGGGAAAGATTTCTTTTTATCCATGAAGCTTAAAGTTCAAATTTTTTCCGTACCAGATCACACAGATACTCCGCTGTTCCTTTTACCCCAAGCATGGCACTGTTGACCATGATATCCATATGATCCATATCATTCGGTTTATATTTTGCATAGCGCAAATGAAAAGCCCCTCTGGCCTTGTCTACTTCACTGATCATTTTTTTCGCCTGCTTTGTATCCATGCCAAGCTCATTGACACAGTTCACAAGGCGGTCTTCATAGGGCGCATAGATGAATATATTCAGGTTGTTCGGATTGTCTCCCAGAATATAGTCCGCACATCGTCCTACGATAATGCAGCTTTCCTTCTCGGCAATTTCCCGGATCAGTTTTGCTTCCGTATCGAAAATCTTATCCTGTGCCGCTGTCGTTCCCGTTCCAAGCGGGAATTTCATGAAGGAATATTTGGTTGCTTTCTCTTCCAGGGCACTTACTTCCTTGATCGTAATGTTATGTTCCTTGGCAACCATGGTCACAATATCTCTGTCATAATACTCGACGTTTAAGATTTCTGACATCTCATGGGCAATAGGACGTCCCAGGCTGCCAAACTGTCTTGAAATAACTACGGAAAACTTTTTCATCTGTTACCTCTCCTTCCGGCCAATAAAGATTGCCGCCATGCAAATTTTTTTCTGTCCAGGCTGCAGGATATGATATAATGATGCCACCAAAGGCTTGCAAAAGCTGCTTCGCAGCGGAGCAATCCGCAGGCATCAGCCTCGAGTTTTATTAAGAAAGAAGGATCTGCATGACGATTGAAACCTATTATAATTTTGTTAAAATTATCAAATGCGGCAACATTCTTGCCGCTTCCCAGGAGCTGATGATCGCACAGCCCGCACTTTCCACTCAGTTAAAGAACCTGGAAAACACCCTCGGTGTCAAGCTGGTGGAACGGGGTTGCAAGAAAATCTCCCTCACCCCGGCCGGCGAGATCTTTTATGCAAAAGCTCTGGATATCTGTGCCCTGGATACCTCCATGCATGAGGAGCTGCAAAACTATATGCAGGGAATCGAAGGTACGCTAAAGCTGTCCATGACGCCCAGCAATCCTTCTTCTCTGCTCCATTTTCTGTTTGATGACTTCGTAAGGCTGCATCCCAAAGTGAACTTTCAGTTCCGCGAAGCCCTTTCTCCTCAGATCGCAGAATATGTACGCTCCGGTCTTTCCGAGATCGGCATCACCCGTTCCGTTCTGAAAAACGCGGATGACTTTCATTCGATCCCTTTTCGAACGGAAGAACTCCGTGTCATCGTGTCCGAAGACCACCCTCTGGCTCAGTTTGATTCTCTCACCCTGGAACAGATCAAAAACGAGCCCATTGCCACTACCGAGGTCATTGCTCCAAGGATCACACAGGCCTTTGAAACCATAAACTGTGAGCCAAACTTCTATCTTCGTACCGCATTCAAGAGAACTGCCATTTTCTGGAGCTCCTCTTATAAGAACTGTATCACGCTTCTGCCCTGTACCGAGGATGAACTGGACCCGGAACATTCTCATTGCAGACTTCTCAGGATCACCGATTATGATTTCATTGTAAAACGTTCTATCATTCTTTTAAAAAACAGGAAGCTCAGCCCGATCGCCAGGGAGTTTCTGGCCTCTATCCACGTTTCCTGTGATTTTCCGGATGTATGACCTTATCTGCCGCAATAGCGGTAAGTCAGTTCTCCCAGTTTTTCCATTCCGTATCGGATATCCTCCAGGGACGGCTTTGAGAAATTCAGGCGGATATAGCTGCAGTCCTCCGGACTGCCATAAAAGAAATCATTTCCGGGAACAACAGCAATTCCGAGATTTTCAGCTGCATCCAGACAGAAATCGGTTGCTTTTACCGTATCCGGAAGTTTGGCCCAGATAAACATACCGCCCTGAGGCATGGTATATTCGACCGACGGATGGAAGCATTCTTTCATTTTCTCATACATCGTCCGGGCTTTCTTTTCATAGATCTCACTGATCCGTTCAATGTGTTCGTTGATATCCACATTTTTGAGGAATTCCGTTACGATATACTGGCTCCAGTTGATGTTGCCGCTGGAAGAAACGCCTTTAAATACGACAAACCTTGGGATCAGTTCTTTATTGGCACACAGAAAACCACATCTCATACCAGGAGCAATGATCTTGGAAAAGGTTCCCATATAGAGGACGATCCCCTGCTGATCGAAGCTTTTTATCGGAGGAATGTAGGCATTACCGGAAAATCTCAGATATCCGTACGGGTTATCCTCCAGGATCGGGATCTGATATTTCACCGCCAGCTCATAAACGGCCTTTCTTTTTTCCAGGCTCATGGTAATGGAGGACGGATTGCCAAAATTCGGAATGGTGTAGAAGAAGCTGGCGCCTCCCTTCATGGCCTCCTCCAGTGCCTCGATATTGACACCATCTGCCTCGACCGGAACAGCTACCAGCTCTGCCCCGCAGTACCGGAAGGAATTGGTGGCATTCAGATAGGTAGGATCTTCCACGATCACACGGTCTCCCGGCTTGATAAAGGCACTGCCGACTGCAAAGATCGCTTCCGAGGAACCATATGTGATGATAAAATCATCCTCCGCCTTTGCCACTTCTCCGTCTTTATTTAAAAATTTTCGGATTTCCGGAAAAATTTCCGGATAACCTTTATGACCGCCATATTGAAGGACCTGGCAGCCATACTCATCCATGATTTTCGTTGTATATTCCTTTACAAGCTCCACAGGCATCGCTTCATCTGCCGGCTGCCCGCTGGAAAACAGGACAACCTTCTCTCCCGGTTTTCTGTTCGCCAATGTCAGATCGGAAATACGTCTGATAATCGATAACTTGGCCTGGCATAAATTGTCGTTGATTCTGTATTCCATAATGATCCTCCTCTGCTCTTACGATTTATAAATCTAATTCACGGTAGTGAAATTTACCGTCATTTTTTTCTTCCAGTGCTTTGATCGCATGAAAGGTATATTCACAATACGGAACCGGTATTCCCAGTTCATTTCCCATGCGGATCATAGCCCCGGCAAACATGTCGATCTCCGTATGTCTGCCGGCCATCAGATCCTGCAATGTTGACAGGTGTGCATTTTTTCTTGGACTCACGGCAAAGCCATAGGGGCGGACGGTGATTCCCTTTGCCTTTGCAACCGCTGCAACCTCATCCCACAGTCTGTGAGAGATAAATTCCGCATGCTCACTGTCATCATAAGCACCTATCCCAACGCCAAGCACCGCCTGCGGTAAATTTCTGGAAGTGTTGATCGCGTATTTATTCCACATTTCTGTTATGATATCCGGTTTAAAGGTACATTTGCAGTAGGTTTTTGCAAAGAAATCCATGACTGCCTGTGTTCTGGAGGTCAGCTGGGCATGCCCTTTTTCTCCAAACCACAGTCCCATCGTCACTTCATCATCAAAATAAACGGAATTTCCTTTTCTCTCCGCAGAGATCCTCATGATCGAATAAAGCATATGCTCCATGCCAACGGCAGCCCCTACGATTTCCTCGGAATCAATTCCGTTCAGAAGACTGAGTACGATCGTATCTTCTTTTACCACTGCCTTTGCATCCTCTAATATAGAAGAAAGTGCTCCATATTTTGTTGCGATCAGAAGAAGATCCACTTTTTCCGCTTCCTGTGGAGTTTTTACCGGATAATCATATCTCACTCCGTTGACGACGATTCCATCTCTGATCAGCCGTTCTTTTCGTTCTCCCTTTGCCAGAAGAAAAATATCCTCTTTGGGCAGATCTCTCATCCCCCACAGAAAATATGCACCGATCGCACCTGCCCCGATTACTCCTACTTTCCTGATTTCCATCGTTTTATCCTCCTATCGGTCCTGATTTTTTCACTTCACTTGATTCCATTCAGAAGTATGGTACTCCATACCGGTATTGCAATAATTGAAAACAATGTGGAAAGCACCACACATTTTGCTGCACTGACTTCATCTGCCTCGTACTTCGCTGCCAGAAGGGAGGTCGTGCTGCCGGCCGGCATCGCCGTCAGCAAAACCGATACTCCTGTGATCAGCGGATCGATCCGAAGCAGATGGCAGCCGATATAGACGACCAGCGGCATCAGAACCAGCCGGATCAGATTGTAATACAGCTGTTTGCGGGTGATCAGACTTTTCAGATCCACCCCTACCAGGATCGTACCGATGTACATCATCGTCATGGCTGTTGTACAGTTACTCAGAGAAAATATGGCTTTATACAGAGGAGCCGGAATGGTGAGATGAAAGATCAAAAGAACAAATCCAATGTATGTTGCGATCATACTGGGATGTGTCAGGATCTTCCGGTACGCCTTTCTCTTATCGGTTTCTTTCGTAAAATAGGAAACTCCCGCTGTCCACATGACAACTCTCTGAGGAAGAAGGAAAACAGAGGCAAACAGTAAACCGGTATCTCCAAATACACCTTCCGACATCGGATTTCCCAGAAATCCGGAATTCGAGCAGACCGTCGCATACTGATAAACTTCCTTCTCTCCGGGATCCATCTGATTGTACAGAAAACGGCAGATAAACAATGCCATTACCTGTACAAACATTGCGATCGCAAGAAGGATCACGAAATCTCCCCAATGATCTGTCCCCAGATCGGTTGTAAATGCCTTGATGATATTGCAGGGAAGAATCGCATATAACAGAACATCCGTAATGCTTTTCTTGCCGGCATCCGTAATAAGATCAAACTTACGGAGAAGGAAGCCCGTCATGATAAGCAGAAACATCATCCCCATCAGGTTGAATAACGTAGCAAACAAGTGACCACCTCTTATTTTATAATGTCGTAAAGCACCTTCCCAATCACATCATGTGAATTGCTTCGCTGCAGGGCAGCTCTCTCAATTCTATGATCATGCGTATTTCAGCTTTCTTCCTGCTATTTTTACAAGAAGGACCAGCAGATAGCAGACGATAAAATATCCTGCAGCCTCCATCACATATACGGTGAAGATTCCGCTCAGGCTTGTGGAGCTGACCATAACCGTATTACAGGTAAACAGATATTCAAAGATGTTGATGGATGCCAGAAGCGAGGTACTCTTGATGATCGAAACGACCTGCGACATCATCGACGGGATCACTGCCCGAAAGGCCTGCGGAAGAATGATAAACTGCAATATTTTAAGGAAGCTGTAGCCCTGGGAATAACCTGCCTCAAACTGTCCGTGGGATACATTGTTCAATCCTCCCCGGACGATCTCACAAATATAAGGAGCAGAAACGATACTCAGGCTGATGACACCCAGATTAAAACCACCGCCTTTTACAAAAAAACGGAACATCAGGATCCACAGAAGCTGTGGGGTACACCGGAAAATTTCCACATAGATCGTGGCAAGAAGGTTCAGAAAACCAAGTTTTCCCTTGCAATATGTCTTGGCAAGTGCCAGAAGGGTACCAAAGAGGATCGCTATCACGCTGGCGCAGGCAGCGATGGCAAGCGTAAGCTTCATACCGTTAAACATATAGAGTAAATTTTCTGCTGTAAGCACACTCTTCATACTACGCCACCTCCGCTGCTATTTTCTTTCTTCTTTTCTTCTCACCGGGATTTCGCGCCGCATTTTTTTCAAATACCTTTACAAGCATTGCCAGCGGGAAACAGATTGCAAAATACATGGCTGCCGCGATCAGATATCCCTGGAAATAACCGGTATATCCTACGCACTTATCGGCATAATACATCAGGTCAAAGCCAACTACCATGGCCAGGGTCGATGTATTCTTTAACAGAGCCAGCGTCTGGCTGGTGAGCGGCGGGAGGATCATTTTCAGGGTCTGCGGAAGGATGATGTAAAACATTGCCTGATTTTCCGTAAAGCCCTGCGAATAAGCCGCTTCCTTCTGCCCGGCGGGCACCGCTTCTATACCGGAACGGATGATTTCTGCAATATAAGCACCGTGATAAAGACCAACACCAAAAATACCAATGACAAACTTGGAGAGCCTGTAGGTTCTGGACATATGTAATATCTGTTTGATGATGACCGGTACTCCTACATAAAAGAAGAAGAACTGTATCGTAACCGGCGTATTCTGAAAGAACTGCACATAAATCTGATACAGCACCTTCAAAACCTTGCTTTCTTTCGTTGAGATCAGTCCCAGCAGAATACCGATTGCCATCGCTATGATCCAGCCGACTGCTGTTACCTTTAATGTCATTCCAAATCCTGCCAGATACTCCGGGAAATCCTGAAAGGAACGTTCCCATCTCCAGGGATCCAATAAACTCTCCAGCATAACGCCACCACCTTTATCTCGTTTTTTCCTTCTGTGCTACCTGCATCTTCAGATCTACTGCATTGCTTCTACTTCTTCATCGGTAAGGATTCCCCATTTTGCTTTTAATTCATCCAGTCTGCCGGACTCTTTCAGCTCTGTCAGCGTATCGTCCATAAATTTCGTCAGCTCATCATTGCCAAGCTTCAAGCCAATGCCGATGTCCTGAATACCAAACGCATCATCTGTCAGCATCATAGAATCATCCAGGTAAGCGATCAGTCCGGTACGGTCTACCGAGTAGGCATCGATCTGACCGGTTTTCAATGCTGCGACACCATCTGAAATATACTGGAAATCCTGCAGTTCATAGGTTACATCAATGCCTTTTTCTTTCGCATATTCCCCGATCAGTTCTCCGGTCGTGGTACCCTGTCCGACACCGATCACAAAGCCATCCATATCTGCCAGTGTTTTCGCACCGGAGTCTTTTTTTACCATAAAGGTTACCGGCTCCAGACGGTACTGCTGGGTAAAGTTCCAGGATTTCTTTCTCTCATCCGTTACTGTAAAGGATGCGATGACACAGTCAAGCTCTCCATTATCCAGAAGACCGCCTCTTGTCTTGGCTGTAACAGAGGTGAATTCTACCAGTTTGTTGGCTACCGCCTCATCATAAGTACAGTCAAAGATCTTGGCTGCCATTTCATATGCCACATCGATATCATAGCCTTCATATTCTCCGGTAGCGGTATCGATCATACCGATATTTACCGTATCTGATTTTGCGCCAACCTTCAGTTTTCCGGCTTTTTTGATATCCTCCACGGTCCTCTGATCAGAGGAAGATGCCTTTGTACTGCTGGAATTGCTGCATCCTGTCATAGCCCCTAAAGTAACCACTGTTGTCATCACTGCTGCTAAGATTCTTTTTTTCATAACGTTGTCCTCCTGATCTCTTTTTTATGGTAACAGTTCCGGATATCTGTAAAAGGAAGTGTCCGAAACAGCTACGGTCCATATTCCGGTGATAAGTAAGTTTTTCTGCTTCTTAATGTAAGATCTTGCTGAAAAAGCTCTTGGTACGTTCGTTTTTCGGATGGGAAAAGACCTCTTCCGGGCTTCCCTCTTCTACAATCTTTGCACTGTCCAGGAAAATGACCCGGTCTGCAACCTGTCTTGCAAATCCCATTTCATGTGTTACACAGATCATTGTGATATCCTCTTTGGAAAGCTGTACCATAACATCGAGTACCTCATTTACCATTTCAGGATCCAGTGCACTCGTCGGTTCATCAAAAAGAATGATCTCCGGATGTGTGACCAGTGCTCTTGCAATGGCTACACGCTGCTGCTGTCCGCCTGAGAGATTCTGCGGATAGGCATCTGCCTTGTTCGCCAGCCCTACCCGGTCCAGATACTCCATTGCTGTCTTCTCTGCTTCTTTTTTCGGCACCTTATGGAGTTTGATTGGTGCCATGGTCAGATTCTGTAATACGGTCTTATGCGGGTAAAGATTAAACTGCTGAAACACCATTGCCATATGATCTCTGGACATCTGGATCCAGTTTTTCTGAGTTACCAGTTCTCCTGCGATATAGATCTCTCCGCTGGTTGGTTTCTCCAGATGGTTGATACACCGGATCAGGGTACTTTTACCGCTTCCGCTGGGTCCCAGAATAACCAGCTTCTCGCCTTTTCTGATCGTGAGATTGATATCATCCAATACCTGCAGATCTCCATATCTTTTTCGCAAATGTTCGATTCTGATTATTTTCTCTCCATTTTCCATACCCGATCACTCCTCGTCTGTTTATTGGCTCACATATAACAAAAGGAGCCAACGAATTTCTTCGTCAGCTCCTTTGCTTTCTGCTTGATAGTCGATATTCTAATCCATATGCACCTGAAAAATCAAATACCAATAATTTTTACTTGTTATAACATTTTTGTTATAGAAAACCGTATTTTTACCAGGTAACCGTTCGTCAGTGACCCGTCATCCACACTCTCATCTCATTGAGTCCCCGGTTTCCCCAGCTATAGTAGGGAACTGCATAGGCCTGGCACTCGGTTTCCTTTGGCTTCCTGGTGACATAAAGACCTTCCGGGATCTCTTTCCGGAAAGCTTTTACCTTCAGCCTTGCGACACCACGCAGAAGCTCCGGATCAAACGGTTCCACCTCTGCCGTTTCCGAATCATCGACTGCCAGGGAGAGAACCGTTCCGTCATTGTCCACACCCTCAAAGCAGTAGACAAGCGGCCCCCTCTGAAGTGCCACACAGCCCTGGATATCCGGGATCTTCGGAGACGCATAGACAAATTCCGGCGTCCCGTCCAGCTGAAGCTCGATGATCTCTCCTGTCTGAAGCGCATCCAGACAGAAATAGCCGTTCTCCGTTTTTCCGCTGGCTTCCGCCATGGAAGCAGCATCTCTTCCTCTTCGCACCGTCACGTTCCTGCTCCATGCCGGAATACGGAGCGCCAGATTTTTCCCGCCCTTCACAACCTCATAGCGAATGGTAAAATCATAGGGATATTCGGTGATACAATTAAACTCCAGACCATTGGAAAACTTCATATTTCCGGCCACATAGAGATGGCAGTAAGCCGTTTCTGCATTTTCTCCATAGGCGTATTTTGCAATGGAGGTGAGCAGTCTTGCCACATTCGGCGGACAACAGGCGCAGGCATACCAGGTCGGACGCTGGGGGATCACATGCTTATGGGTCACGGCCTCACCGGCGATCCCCGGAACCACCTCCAGCGGATTGACATAGAAGAACCGCTTTCCATCCAGCTGCATTCCGGCCAGGACCGTATTGTAAAAAGCCCGTTCCATCACATCAGCATAAACTCCCTTTACTTCATTTTCCAACATTCTGGAGGCAAAAAACATCAGACCGATGGAAGCGCAGGTTTCTGCATAGGCGGTATCGTTCGGAAGGTCATAATCCTTCGTAAAGGCTTCCCCAAGACAGGTAGAACCGATACCGCCGGTAACGTACATTCTCTTTTCTGTCACGCTCTTCCAAAGGCGTTCACAGGCCGCCTTCAGTTCTTTATCATCGGTTTCGGATGCCAGATCCGCCATTGCGGTGTAAAGATAAACCGCACGGACACTGTGACCGGTTGCCTCATCCAGCTCCCGCACCGGACACTGGCTCTGCTGATAGCCATGATCGGCCGGGTCCGCACCCCAGACCTGCCAGGATCTTTTTTCTGCTTCTTTTTCATAAAAGGCCGGGTCCACACCGCGTACATTCAGGAAATGCTCTGCCAGCTCCAGGCAGAGTTTTCTGCCCGTCACACGGTACATGCGAAGAAGCGCCAGCTCTACCTCCGGATGGCCCGGATAACCGGCATGGCATTCTGTCACAAAATAATGATAAATACACTCTGCATTTTTCAGCATGACCTGAAGAAGCCTGTCTTTTCCGGTCGCCTCATAATAGGCCACCGCTGCCTCCATCATATGGCCGGCACAGTAAAGCTCATGTCCTTCCAAAAGGTTGGTCCAGCGCTTGTCCCGATCCTTTATCGTATAGTAAGTATTCAGATAACCGTCTTCATCCTGAGCACCTGCAATGATCTCAATGACCCGGTCTGCCGTTGCTTCCAGTTCCGGATCCGGAAAGAGCACCAGCGCATAGGCTACGGCCTCCAGCCATTTGGCAGCATCGCTGTCCTGAAAAACCATACCATAGAAGCCATCTCCAACGTCTTCGCCCCTGAGCGCCTTCCCTGCATTGATGAAGTTCCGGATCACATGGCTTTTTTCTACGCCTTCCATCTCATCGCAGAGCACCTTGTACTGATACGGAATCACGACATCCTTGATGAGATGCTGATATCTCCCTACGAAGCCTTCGGTAGTGGTGAAATTTTTTACGGATGTCTGTTTTTGTACTTTCATTGAGGTCTCTCCTTTCGCCAATAGGGACGGTATGTTTTGTTGAAACCATGATACCATGAAACCAAAACAGCGTAA
>CAKRQP010000025.1:0-22492 GCA_934393555.1 uncultured Lachnospiraceae bacterium | reverse complement strand
AAAATGCATCTTCTCTTCCACAAGATGCCTCTGTGCAGATACTTTTCTCCGACAAAATGTATCTTCGCTGCTCCAAAATGCCTCGGTGCAGATGCTTCCCTCCGGAAAAATGCATCTTCTCTTCCACAAGATGCCTCTGTGCAGATACTTTCCTTCGACAAAATGCATCTTCGCTGCTTCAAGAAGCCATTGTGCAGATGCTTCCCTCTGACAAAATGTATCTTCGCTGCTCCAAAATGCCTCTGTGCAGATACTTTCCTCTGACAAAATGCATCTTCGCTTCCACAAAAAGCCTCTGCGCAGATACTTCTCTCCGGAAAAATGCATCTTCGCTTCCACAAGAAGCCTCTGTGCAGATACTTTCCTCTGACAAAATGTATCTTCGCTGCCACAAGAAGCCTCTGTGCAGATGCTTCCATCCGACAAAATGCATCTTCTCTTCCACAAAAAGCCTCTGTGCAGATGCTTCCCTCTGACAAAATGCATCTTCTCTTCCACAAGATGCCTCTGTGCAGATACTTTTCTCCGACAAAATGTATCTTCGCTGCTCCAAAATGCCTCTGTGCAGATGCTTCCCTCCGGAAAAATGCATCTTCTCTTCCACAAGAAGCCTCTGTGCAGATACTTTTCCCCGGGCAGGTGTATTTCCATGGTCTTTTTGCAGATGCTTTTCCTAAACATCCCGTGAATAGTCAACTTCTGGATTTAAATAGAATGGAATTTGATTTGAATTGAATTGAATTGAATTGCTTTGAATTTGATTTGCTTTGAATTTGAATTTGAATGGAATGGAATGGAATCTGAATTCATTTGAATTTATCTGATTTTGGAATTATTTTGATTTGTTTTTAAACATTAGATCATTTTAGATTTGTTTTAGAAAAAATCCCGGAAGCAATGATACTTCCGGGATAATAATACAATATGGAACAACAACGATTATCGCTTGCTGAACTGCGGAGCGCGACGAGCTGCTTTGAGACCCGGTTTCTTTCTCTCTTTCATTCTCGGGTCACGAGTCAGGAAGCCTGCTTTTTTCAGAACAGGTCTGTAATCAGCGTCTGCCTGGCAAAGAGCTCTTGCGATACCATGACGGATAGCACCAGCCTGACCGGTTGTACCGCCACCACGTACGTTTACAAGAACATCGAATTTATCAGCGGTCTCGGTTGCTACCAGCGGCTGACGAACGATCAGTTTCAGGGTCTCAAGACCAAGATACTCATCGATATCTCTTTTATTGATGGTTACTTTACCGGTTCCCGGTACTAAGTATACTCTTGCGATGGATTTTTTTCTTCTTCCAGTGCCGTAGAATTTATTAGCCATTGTTTCCCTTACCTCCTAATTAAAATGTTAATGTTTCCGGTTTCTGAGCCTGATGATTGTGCTCAGCACCAGCATAAACATGAAGTTTGGTCATCATCTGTCTTCCCAGGGGTCCCTTCGGAAGCATGCCTTTAACTGCGAGCTCGATAACCTTCTCCGGTTTCTTGTTCAACATTTCTCTCAGAGTGGTCTCTTTCATTCCACCAACATAATCAGAATGATGATAGTAAATCTTCTGATCCAGTTTCTTACCGGTTACTTTGATGTGCTCAGCGTTGGTGATGATCACATAATCACCTGTATCTTCATGAGGGGTGAATACCGGTTTATTCTTTCCTCTCAGGATCTTTGCTACTTCAGAAGCCAGACGACCTAAGGTCATGCCAGTAGCGTCTACTACATACCATTTTCTCTCAATCTTTGCTGGATTAGCCATAAATGTTTTCATGGATTTACCTCCTTGGAAATTTTCATTGCATTATAGTAAAACGCCATTACCGGGGCTTTGGCTTATGCGTTTACAAACTATGTCACAGTGATTTATTATATTATACGTTGCCACGTGTGTCAACCTTTTTTTGAAACTTTCTTTGCGGATTTTCGGGACTTTTCCACATTTTCTGAAAAAAACCTTCCTTTTATCCACAGAAAAAAGGCATAAACACACAAACACTGTTATTATATCAGCTTTTTTCCACACGTCAAGCGAAAAATCCACATTTTCCACATTTTCTTCCAATAATTTTTTACCCTATCTACGCGGATATTTTCTCTTTCCTGTGAATGTCCGCTTTCCTATGCTATGCTGTTCTGAACAGTCACGGAATCCTTCTTCATTCCGGACGGTACAGATAAACACCTCTGGCATAACCGGCCATATGACCATCCATCAGCCACTTTTTATACGCCCGTTCCAGGCCTGTATTTTCCGGGAGATTCTCAAAGCCCTTCTCTTCGGCCCCATAATAGATTCTCCAGAGATCTCCGTTGTCTTCGTTTGACTTATAAACATCAAAATCATTCATAAACGCACGGATATTGGAGTGTTCCGGCAAGATCTCCTTATGAGCCGGGAAAAGCAGCCAGGAATTGCAGACAAAGACCAGCGGCTGATCCTGAAACTCTTCCTTATAGAATTCCGCCGCCTTTGCATAAGATGCCTTGAACGCCTCCGGATCCAACGGCCCGCAGGAAGGAATATGAACGTTTATTACCGGACTGTCCTTATGAAGAATCAATCCATCTTTTTCATATTCATCTCCAAAAGTAATCCGTTCAAACTGCAGACGTCCCAGTGCAAAGCGTTTCAGCCGGAACCACCAGGGGAACCAGTCAATCACAAAGGTGCCCCAGATTCCGTACATTTTGTGGCACTCCAGAAGTTTCCAGTGCATATCCGCCATGGAATCGTGGAAGATCTCCATGCTGATTCCCTGCTCCTCATAAAGTTCTCTGGTACGTCTGCTGATCCCGATGATAAAAAGAAGCTCCAGCGTATATTTGGAGATTCCGTCTGTTCCATCCAAGGCCTCCAGAGTCGCCCAGAGTGTCTGATAATCCATATCCGGATCTTTCCAGTAATTTTCTTCCCAGGTGCGGAAGATCGCATACAGGCGGTCATCCGCTCCGATGATCTCCAGAGCGTCCTTCAGGCTTTCCGTAGCCTCTGCCGGAAATTCATGCTCGGATGCAAAAGCTTCCAGATTTTCCATCCAGTCTTTTACGATCTCTTCTCTTGCCGTTTTGTAGACAGTCATATCTCTTTTTCCTCCAGATAAAAGTTTGGGGAGAAGCGCTCTTCTCCCCGTTTTCATGCTGTCTTTTATTATAGCTTATTTTGTACGGCCATACAACCGTAAACTCGTTTACTGGGCGACAAACTGCACCAGTTTCATATCCTCGTCGTAGCTCACGGTATACTTGATTTCGCCCTCCGCATGCTTGACCACATAGATCACAGCCGCATATTTCTGGCCGTCTTTTTCCTGGCCCACAAAGGCGGTTTTTCCAAAGGATTCAAAATCGCCTTTCTTCGCAAGCATATCCAGATAGGGCTGATACACATCTTCCGTGATGCTGCTTTGCAGGGAATCCGCAAAACGCGCTTTCCAGCCTTCAAAGTCATTGGATTCCGCCAGCTTGATATCGGCTTCCGCCTGGGTCTTCACACCTTCCTCCGTAAAACCCTCTGGAAGCTTGCTGCTCTTGCTGCAGCCCACAGCCAGAAGGACCATCAGCGCTGCCAGAACTAATAATTTCCAACCATATCTCTTTTTCATCATGATCTCTCCTCTCTCCGGACAAACCGGACAACCAATAATACTACTGCCACGGCTTCGATGGCCAGGAGTCCCTCCACGACAGCCAGATTTCCGATAACCAGCTGAAAATCTGCCAGTCCGTGAAGGAGCACCGCCAGAAGCCACCAGCGGGCCTTTTTTTCTTCTATTCCTTTGAAAATCAGGAAGCTGAAGCCCGCATGAAGCGTCATGGCAAAGAGCCGCTCCACGCCCCCTAAGAGAGCCTGGCTGCCGTCCGCAGTAAAATCAAGACTTCCAGCCAGAAGACCGGACACCGCCACCCAGACTGCCTCCACACCGCCATGGCCCAGACCCAGAGCCAACGCATCCTTCCAGTCTAAGGTCCGCCGCCTTCTCTTCATCAGTCCGAAGGCTGCCCAGCGCCCCGTCTCCTCAAAAAGCCCCGCCGTCAGTCCCAGAAACCCATAGTAGAGCACCAGGCTTGTGTAGGGAAGAAGCATCAGCCACTCCCATTTTTTCCCGGCGTACTGTAAGAGCGGGATCCGGATCAGAAGCTGGGACACCGTAAAGGACAGAATCCCCGCAAAAAACATCCAGATTCTGCCGTCCCGCTTCCATAAATAATAAATACAGGCCGTCAGGGGAACGCCCAGCACCAGTAAGAAGCCGACAACGTTCCCCAGTATATTTCCAATCATCCTATCACCTCTTTTCCATAGGAAGTATCAGCCGCACCTGAAACTCTTCTTTCGTCTCCTCCGTTTTCATCGTGCCATGATATTTCTCCAGCGTATTGCGGACATTTCCAAGGCCAAGGCCCATATGGCCTTCCTTTTTCTTCTGCTCCGGCTGGATGCTGTTTCGGATCTCGCCCACCCGGAACTCCCGGACCTCATCCAGCTTAATAGAAAGTCTGCCGCCCTCCCCCGCCGCCTCTATGGCATTGTCCAGAAGATTGGCAAAAATCGTAGTAAGATCGATCTCCTTGATATCAGAAAGGTCGATGTCTCCCACCCGGACGGTCACCGTGATGCCCTTTGCCTCCGCCTCCCGGATTTTCTCATTCAGAATGATGTTGAGCATCTGATTTTCCGTGTAGCGCTTCTCTCCCAGCACATTTAACATATGGTAGAGATCCTTCACATAGCGATCCCCGGCCTCTGTTTTCTGGCCGGCGTAGAGATCCTCCACGGCCTGCAGATGATTTTTCATATCGTGGATCACCTTCCGGGAGTCCCGGTATTTCCGGTCCAGCTCCTCATAGTAGTGGTAGCGGAGCTCATTTTCCCGCTGATAAAGCGCCAGCTCCTCCTCCAGCCGCCGGGAGCGGATGAGATGGGAAAGCAGATAGAAAAAGTACACGTTCATCAAAAGGACCGCCGCGATATTGGCCGTCAGAAGCTCCATCCCGTAGAGCTGCAGGTAAACGCCGCTTATTTCCGTCAGAGAAGTAATATAAAAAAGACTGAACCCCGGCAGAATCAGGATAGATAAAAGCTGCTTTCCTGAAAGTCTCCCTTTGAGCTTTTTTCCCATAAAAAAAGTCAGAAGTCTGGTGCCGATAATCAGTAACAGGCATTTCAAAAACATGGCAAGATTCCCATAGAGCAAAATGCTGCTAAATTCCAGTCGGACCGAAAGCCACATGGCCGCCAGGATTCCGCCCTGAATCGACAGGAGCAGAAACACGCCGTAAAGCCCGTCCAGCACCAGAGCCTTCGCCCTCCTGTGAAAACCGATGGCTCCCATCACCGGCACCCCGAAAATAATCACCAGAATCGACAACAGATTTCCCACAGCAGCCGGTGTTCTGCCGTCCGCCCCCGTCAGAGCGGTTGCCGCAAAAAGCACCGCATAATCCACAAAAAACAGAAGAAAATACCAGCCCTTTTTCAGATAGATCGTCCTTTCGTTGTGGGAAAGGAACTCATACTGGCAGACGCTTAATGTCAGAAATTCCAGCATAAGCAAAAAAAGATTCAACCAGGCCACTTTGCACCTCCTTCAGATCTGTTCGGCCAGCCAGACCGCCAGCTCTTCCCGAAACATGGATGATTTCTTCTGGGAAAGCGGCACCAGACTTCCGTCCGACATTGTGATATCGTAGCCTTTCAGGTTCTTCACATGAAAAAAATTGACCACAAAGCTTTTGTGCGGCATGTAGAAACCGTAGGGCGCCAGTCTTTTTTCCATGGCTCCGATGCTTTCCCGCAGCCAGAACTCTCCCGCCAGAGTCACAAGGCGGACTTTCCGGTTCTGGTATTCCAGGTAGAGAATATCCCGGCTTCCGATTTTGCGAAAGCCAGTCTCCGTCTCAAAGCCCAGAAGAACGTCCTCCTCTTCCTCCGTGTACTCCATGGCTTCCTTTAAAATCTGCCGTATTTTTTCCCCGTCCAGAGGCTTCACAAGGTAAGCGAAGGCGTGGACAGAAAAAGCGTACTCCCGAAAGTCATCGTAGGCCGTCACATAGATAATCTTCGCTTTTTTGTCTTTTTTCCTGAGGAGGCGGGCCGTCTCGATTCCGGAGATCCCTTTCATATCAATATCCAGGAAAATGACCGGAAAGGTTTCTTCCAGGCGGAGCAGCGCTTCTCCGCTTTCAAATTCCTGTATGGAAACCAGAAAGCCCGTCTCTTCGAGAAATTTTCGAAGCCGTTTCCGGTCCTCCCGGCTGTCATCACAAATGGCTATGTTCAGCATGCTTTTTTCTCCTTCTGTTTTGACTGTCCTCAGTATAAACGGAACTCTCCCGCTTCGCAAGAGGTGTCGCACAAGGTACGGTTTTTCCGTCTGAAAGACAGAAAAAAACTGCAAAACCATTTCCGCAGAAACAGCTTTGCAGTCTTTTTATAAGTATTCAATTTTAACTAACGTCAGTCCTTCCGGGCGGGCTGTCTCGCCTGCAGCGCCCCTGTCTTTGGCTTCCAGGATCTTCGGAATATCCTCCGGCTCCAGAAAACCGCCGCCCACACGGATCAGGGTGCCGGTGATGATCCGGACCATATTATAGAGGAAGCCATTTCCCCGGATCCGGAGAGTGATCATATCGTCTTCCCGCTTCAGATCCAGCGAATAAACGGTGCGGACCGTATTGGTCACTTCCGGTTTCGCCGTGCAGAAGCTCTTAAAATCATGCTCGCCGACAAGATAAGCTGCCGCTCTCTGCATTTTCTCCACATCCAGAGGATAATGGTAAAAAAAGGAATAGAGACGCTTCGTCGGATCCGGGAATTTCCGGTTAAAGATCCGGTACTCATACGTTTTTACCGTATTGGCAAAGCGTGGATGAAATTCCATCGGAACCTCTGCGGATTCCTGAATACGGATATCCGCCGGCAAACGGGTATTCATGGCAAAAGAGATCCGGTCCGCCGCCATCCGTGCGCTGGTATTAAAAGCAGCCACGTTTCCCAGGGCATGGACTCCCGCATCCGTCCGGCTGGCTCCGGTGATACGGATCTCCTCACCCAGCAGGTCCGAAAGATGTTTTTCCAGCACTTCCTGTACGCTGAGGCCGTTTGGCTGAACCTGCCAGCCGCAGTAATTGGTGCCATCATAGGCCACCACGATCTTTACACGCTTCATATCCTGTCCTCATCTTTCCGTAGTCATAACTTCTGCCCGCTGCGGGCAGCGGAGTATGGAAGCCTGTCTGGTCAAAACGGAGCAAACCGTCCTACAAGGATCATAACTGCAAGATATCCCAGAAGCACTCCATAAGCCATCCGGTCTCTTTTCTGGTAGATCAGAGGCTTCATTTTCGTTCTTCCTTCGCCGCCACGATAGCCTCTGGCTTCCATGGCCATGGCCAGATCGTTGGCCCGGCGGAAAGCAGAGATAAAGAGGGGCACCAGAAGCGGCACCAGGCTTTTTGCTTTCTGAATCAGATTTCCGGAGTCAAAATCCGCTCCCCTGGCTTCCTGCGCTTTCATGATCTTATCTGTTTCCTCCAGAAGGATCGGAATAAAACGAAGGGCGATCGACATGATCATGGAAACCTCATGGACCGGTACATGGAGCTTGTTCAGCGGCGCCAGACCTTTTTCCATACCATCCGTCAGATGATTCGGTGTGGTGGTCAGTGTCATCACGGAAGAGCCCACGATCAGAAATGCCAGCCGGATTGCCATAAAAGCGGCCTGTTTTACACCTTCCACCGTAAGGGTCAGCTTCCAGATCCTGATAAGCGGCGTTCCCGGCGTGAGGAACATATTGAAGACCACTGTGATCAGAAGCAGGACCATGATCGCCTTCAAACCCTTTATCATAAAGCGGAAAGGCACTTTGGAAGCCTTGATCACAATGGTCAGAAAAACAGCTGCCACCAGATACATCAGAAAGGAACGGTGCAAAAACAGAGAAATGATGAAGGTCATTGTTCCGACCAGCTTCACTCTGGGATCCAGCCGATGGATCACGGATTCAGCCGGATAATACTGTCCGATAGTAATATCACGGATCATAAAGCCGCCCCCTTTCCAGAATCTGTCTTCTCAGATACCATCTTTTTTAACGGGAGCTTCAGGGCTTTTAAGATCGCTTCCTTCGCTTCTTCCACAGTCGTGGCATCGGTGTCTATATCCCAGCCCTTTTCTTTTAATGCATGGGTCACATACGTGACCTGCGGTGCCGCCAGTCCCAGCTTTTCCAGTTCTTTATAATGAGAAAAGACTTCTCTCGGCGTTCCGTCAAACCGGACTTTTCCATCATCCATAACGATAAGCCTGTCCACATATTTGGCCACATCCTCCATACTGTGAGAAACCAGCACAACCGTGATCTTTCTCACCTGATGAAGTTCTGCCACCAGATCCAGGATTTCATCCCGTCCTCTGGGATCCAGTCCTGCGGTTGGTTCATCCAGAACGATCACTTCCGGTTCCATCGCCAGAATCCCCGCAATGGCAACTCTTCTCTTCTGTCCTCCAGAAAGCTCAAACGGTGATTTTTTATAAAAATCCGGTCCCAGACCTACATGCTCCAGAGCTTCTTTTGCACGGGCTTCGATCTCTTCCTGAGGCAGTCCCAGATTTTTCGGTCCAAAGCAGACATCCGAAAAAACATCGATTTCAAAAAGCTGGTGTTCCGGGTACTGAAAAACCAGTCCCACCTTGCTTCTCAGCTTTTTCATATCATAGTTTTCCTGATAAATATCTTCATTATTATAATAGATCGTCCCGGAAGTTGCTTTCAGAAGACCGTTCAGATGCTGGATCAGCGTCGATTTTCCAGAGCCGGTATGTCCGATGACGCCTAAGAACTGTCCGTCCGGAATCTCCAGCGTTACATCATCCAGCGCTTTTTTTTCAAAAGCCTCGCCTTCCCCGTATAAATGGCTTACATGTTCGATTTTAATTGACATAAGTTATCCACCAATTCCTCAATGCTCAAAATGCCGGCAGGCAAATCCAGTCCGGCTTTCTTCAGTTCGTGGGCCAGAAGTGTCACCTGCGGAACATCCAGCCGGTATTTTTTCAGAGTTTCCACCTGAGAAAAAATCTCTCCCGGCGTCCCCTGCATGACGACTTTTCCATCGTCCATGACGATCACTTTGTCCGCATAAATGACCTCTTCCATATAGTGGGTGATGAGGACGACCGTCACATCCTCCACCATATTCAGGGCACGTACGGTACGGATGACATCTTTTCTTCCCACCGGATCCAGCATGGCCGTCGGCTCGTCAAGGACGATGCATTTCGGATGCATGGCTACTACACCTGCAATTGCCACCCGCTGTTTCTGACCGCCGGAAAGTTTATTCGGAGAAGAATGGCGATACTCCCACATGCCTACTGACCGCAGACTCTCTTCCACCCGCTCCCAGATCTCTTTTGTGGGGATTCCCATATTTTCCGGTCCGAATCCTACATCTTCATCCACCACAGAACCAATGATCTGGTTGTCCGGATTCTGAAAAACCATGCCGGCACTCTGACGGATATCCCAGACCTTTTCCGTATCCTTCGTATCCATTCCATCCACATAAAGAGTTCCTTCCGTGGGGACCAGAAGAGCATTGATCTGTTTGGCCAGGGTTGATTTTCCGGAACCATTGTGACCCAGAATCGCCACAAAATCACCCTTTTTCACATCCAGATCCACGCCGTCCACAGCCCGAAGCGTTTCTTCCACCTGTCCGTCTTCACCGTAACGCTTGTACTCATAGGCCAGTTTTACTGCTTTAATGATATTCATGTTTCCTCCTGGTTAAGAACACATCTGAATCGTTTTCGCGTCCGGGAGCCCTAAGGCTTCCCGGCGCACGGAACCTCTGTCCCGTTTTTGGACAAATGTTCCTTTTTTGTATCCCGTCCATTTTATTTCATTTGACAGACCTTGTCAACGGCTCTGCTGAATGGTTCCTAAAAAATGCACACATGATTTCCTTCTTCCGAAAAGGCAGCAAAAAAGATCCCGGAAGTTTCCTTCTCAAACAGACTTTCCGGGATCTTTTCATTCACTTTCTCGTTTTTACCGATTCTCCGGGCACCAGCTCCCCAGCAAAGATCAGCTGCTGCACTTTGGTCTTTTTCTTGATACTGTCAAAAAGAAGCTTGATCGTCTCTTTTGCCATGATTTCCGCAGGCTGACGGATCGTGGTAATGGCCGGATTATAATAAGCGGCCATCTCTGTTCCATCAAAACCGGCTACCGAAATATCCTCCGGTACTTTTTTCCCGGCATCGATCAAGGCACGGACAGCTCCGATGGCCATGCTGTCGGAAAGGGCAAAAATCGCTGTACAGTCCACTCCTTCGTCCAGAAGCTCTCGCGTCAGCTTATAACCGCTCTTTATGGAATAGGTATCCACCTCCGGATCCATATGGCGGATCCTGCTTTCCTCCACCGGAATCTGATGGCTCTCTAAAGCCTTCTTATAACCGGCCAGACGGAGCGCACCGATACTCACATCATTTTCACTGGAACAAAGAATTGCGATCTTCTCATGCCCCTGCCGGATGAGATAATCCGTCATACGGAAGCTCTCCTCCACGTCATTTACGGAGACAAAAGAATAATCATTCTTATATTCTTCTCCCAGAAGACTTACCGTACTTAAAACAAACGGTACCGGTATCTTTTTCAGCTGCTCTTCAGAATGAGAGGCAAAACCGCCCAGGAATACGATTCCTCTCAGTCGTTTCTCTTTCTCCAGTTCCAGAGCCACTTCCGTCTCATCCTGCCACTCATCTACATGCTGAAGGACCAGCGTATATTTCTTCTTCTGGATCTCTTCTTCAAATACCTTGATCATGCTGTTAAAAAATGGATTGCTGATACCTTTGATCAAAATGGCAATGGCTCTGGCATCGGAACGTTTCAGATTACGGGCACTGTTGTTGGGAACATAATGGTTCTCCTTGATGACCTGCATGATCATTTCCTTTGTCTCCGGGTTGATATCCGGATGATTGTTGATCGCACGGGAAACCGTACTGACTCCCACACCGCAGATCCGTGCCACATCCTTGATCGTAATACTCTCCATGCCTTCACCTCTTTTCGTTTTTTCGTAACTGTTTTGCACGGTCACAGTTCTGTTTTCTTCTTATGCAGTCAAAGTCTCTGCCCGGCTTTTGTTCCAGCCGGACGGAGACTCTCTGTTCGTTGATTCTTATATTTTTTATGCAAGACGACCGTAAAGCTTGGTCATCCGGCGGATCCTGGCTGTCAGTTCCGGAGTGATCTCTCCCTCCAGCATTCTCCATTTCCAGTTATTTCCAAGCGTGGACGGAGTGTTGATCCGTGCTTCTTTTCCCAGTCCAAGATAGTCCTGTACCGGAATGATCGCCGTATCAGCCACACTGGACAGAGCCGCACGGACAAACTCCATGGGGATCTCTTCCTCTTTTCTTCCATAAAGATTCAGATAATCATCCGCAAACTTCCGATCCTGATCATTCAGCTCCTTGTACCAGCCGCTGACGGTTTCATTGTCATGCGTTCCTGTATAAACCACACAGTTTCTCGGATAAGTATGCGGCAGGTAATCGCTCTCTTCTCTGGAATCAAATGCAAACTCCAGCACCTTCATACCCGGATAACCGGTATCTTTTACCAGCTGAAGAACCGTTGGTGTCAAAAAGCCCAGATCCTCCGCAATAACGGGAACCTCTCCCAGTGCTTCCTTCAATGCATTGAAAAGATCGATACCCGGTCCCTTTTCCCAGTGCCCGAATTCTGCGGTCTCATCCCCGTAAGGAATGGAATAATACTCGTCAAAGCCACGGAAATGATCGATACGTACGATATCATAGAGCTTAAAGCAGTACTCGATCCGGCGGATCCACCACTGATAACCTGTCTTTTTATGATATTCCCAGTCATAAAGAGGATTGCCCCACAGCTGACCTGTGGCAGAAAAACCATCGGGCGGGCAGCCTGCCACAGCCTTCGGTTCATTCTTTTCATCAAACTGGAACATCTCCGGTGCCGCCCAGGTATCTGCACTGTCAAAAGCCACATAGATCGGAATATCACCGATGATCTGAATTCCATTTTTGTTGGCGTAATCCTTCAGTGCTCCCCACTGGGTATAAAACTCATACTGCAGCCAGGCATAGAAGTCGATCTCTTCCCGGCACAGCTCCCGGTAATGCTCCATGGCCTTCTCTTCCCGGTTCCGGATATCTTCATCCCACTGATTCCAGCTCACACTGTTGAAGTGGTTTTTTACAGCCATATAAAGACCATATTCTCCGACCCACTCGCTGTTTTCTTTTTTGAATGTTTCAAAGGCTTCTTCCGGCTTTTCCAGACTGCGGATGTAAGCTTTTTTCAGCAGGGTAAAACGGGATCCATAAAGTTTTCCATAGTCGATATATCTGGGATCACTTCCAAAATCACAGGCATCACACTCTTCCTGCAGAAGCAGCCCTTCTTTGATCAGCTGATCCAGATCGATAAAATAAGGATTTCCGGCAAAGGTGGAAAATGACTGATACGGAGAATCCCCGTAACTGGTGGGTCCCAACGGCAGGATCTGCCAGTATTTCTGTCCGGCTTCCTTTAATGTGTCTACAAAACGATATGCGCTCTCTGAAAATGCTCCGATGCCATAGGGAGACGGAAGGCTCGAAACAGGAAGCAACATTCCACATGCTCTCATAATTTATCCTCCAACTCTTTTTCCAAATTTTAAGTATAATTGAATCCTTCATCCTTTGCAAGGAAAAAATCTCTTCTGTAAAAGAATCAGCCCTTTACAGCTCCTGCCACAACGCCTTCAATAATATATTTCTGGCAGAAAAGATAGAACACGATAATGGGGATGATGGCCAGAACCAGGACACCCATCATGGCTCCCATATCAACAGAACCATAACCGCCTTTCAGATACTGGACAGCGATCGGAATGGTGGTATATTTTTTCAGATCCAGTACCAGATAAGGAAGCAGATAGTCATTCCAGATCCACATGGTCTGAAGGATCGCTACGGTCACGCAGGTCGGTTTCATGATCGGAAGTACCACGCCAAAGAAGGTCTGCAGCGGGTTACAGCCATCGATCATAGCCGCTTCCTCGATCTCCAGCGGAATGGATTTGACAAAGCCGGTAAACATAAAGACCGCAAGACCGGCACCAAAGCCAAGGTAGATGATCCAGAGTCCCCAGGGAGTGTTCAGTTTCAGAGTGTTTGCCAGCTTTGACAGGGTAAACATTTCCATCTGGAACGGTACGATCATGGCAAACAGGCACAGATAATAAATCGCACTGGTAACAATGTTTTTCACACGAACGATATACCAGGCACACATGGAGGTACACAGAAGGATCAGGAATACGGAACCAACGGTGATGACCAGACTCCATTTGGCACCTTCAAAAAAGTTTGCCTGCTTGACGCCGCGGAAATAGTTGTCCAGTCCCACATACATTTTTCCGCTGGGGATGGCAAACGGTTTGCGGCTGATATATGCCTTCTTCTTGAAGGAGTTCATCAGAACCAGCAGGATGGGGAACATATAGACTACGGAAATGATGCTGAAAATCGTTGTCAGCAGTGCGCCGTGTTTCGTTTTTCTCTTTTCCATTACTGCTGAACCTCCTTTCTTCTGGTCAGATAGTTCTGTGTCAGAGCGATCGCTGCAACCAGGACAAAGAAGATCACTGCTTTCGCCTGGCCGACGCCTTCATAACCGGCTCTGCCGTAGAAGGTATTGAAAATATTCAGTGCAAGCATCTCAGACATCTTGGACGGCTCACCATTAGTCAGCGCCAGGTTCTGATCGAAGAGCTTGAAGGAGTTGGTCAGTGTCAGGAAGGTGCAGACGGTGATAGACGGCATTACCATGGGAATGGTAACACTCTTCAGGACCTGTCTTTTGGTAGCACCATCGATCTCAGCTGCCTCGATCAGTTCTCCCGGGATATTCTGGATACCGGCAATGTAGATGATCATCATATAACCGATCTGCTGCCAGCACATCAGAATGACCAGTCCCCAGAAACCAAAGGTGGAGGAATACGTCAGCGTACGGCTGAATTTCATCAGGATGCCGTTTAAGAGCAGCTGCCAGATGTAACCAAGCACGATACCGCCGATCAGGTTCGGCATGAAAAATACGGTACGGAAAACATTGGTTCCTTTGATGCCTTTGGTCAGAAGCAGCGCTACTGCAAACGCCAGTACATTGATCAGGATCACACTGACTACCGTAAAGGCTGCCGTATACCAGAATGCGTGTACAAAAGTGCTGTCTTTGAATACTTTGGCATAGTTGGAAAGTCCAATAAATTTTGCATCATTAACTGTTGTGAATTTACAGAAAGACAGATATACGCCTTCTGCAAAGGGAATGATAAATCCCAGTGTAAATGCGATCATCGTAGGAAGCACGAAGATCGGAAAATATCTCTTGATTGCTTTTTCCATAATCTCACCTTTCCAGTCTTAAGGTTTTTGCCGGATAGGAAACCCGGGGAAGTTTCCTATCTGGCAAAAGAAAGGCAGGCGATCTCTCGCCCGCCCCTTTTTTCATTGCTGCTTATGCGGCCTCAGTTGCTGTCTCGGTCTCAGTTTCAGCTGCTTCGGTATCTGCCTCAGAAGCTGCCTCTGTAGCATCCTCTGCTGCTCCCTCATTCTGCTCTGCATACTCGGCTGCCCAGCCGTCAACAAATGCGGTCTTCACTGCATCCCAGTCGCCGGTTCCCTGTGCATACTCAAGAAGTGCGCTGCCTACGCCGTTTTTCCAGTTCTCAGACGGCATTGTGGTGAAGCACCATGCAACAGACTCTTTACCAGCATCGATGTACTCGTTCGCTGCGGTTACGAGCGGGTTCTGTGCCTGATACTCTTCTGTGAAGGTATCAAACGGAGTTACAAAGCCCATATCCTGGGAAAGAGAAGTTCTTCCCTCGTCACTGCTGATTACCCAGTTCATGAAGTCCAGAGTTGCCTGGATGTCAGCCTCAGAAGCCTTGTTGTTTACGCACCAGTAGTTCTCACTTCCGGTACACAGACCCTGATTTTCTTCTCCTTCTACACCAATGTAGATCGGAAGCATACCCAGATCCTCATCTGCTACTTCGTTATCTTTGATATCGTTGTATGCCCAGGTACCATTCTGGTAGAAGACTGCTTCGCCAAGTGCGAACTCGGAAGCTGCATCCTCACCGGTCTTGCTGGAAAGTACGGTCGGCTCACAGGTGGAATCTGTGATGTAAAGATCGAAGATCTGTTTGTAGTTGTCAAGATAGGTTCCTTTGATCGCATCGGTGGAGTTGATGCCATCTGCCTTGTACTCATAGTAGATCGGCAGGTTTGCCAGATGTGTCTTGAATCTCCAGTCGGAAGAAGAATCAAAACCGGTAGAAGCGAAAGCTCCCTCGATTCCCAGATCATCTTTCTTTGCCTGGATATCATCTGCTACTGCTTTCAGAGTCTCAAAATTGTTGAGTTCATCAACAGAGGAGATCACTGCTCCGTCCGTTGCCATGTAATCATTCAGAAGCTTCTTGTTGTAGATCAGACCGTAGGTCTCGATTTACGTAAGCGATACCCTGTACAGAACCGTCATCGTTCTTCAGTGCGAAATCATCGCTCTTCAGATGTTTGTAAATCTCACTGTCTTTCAGGTCATAGCAATAATCTTTCCAGGTAGCAAGACCAACAGGACCGTTTACCTGGAACAGGGTCGGTGCCTCTGCCTTTGCCATTTCAGATTTCAGAGTGGATTCATAGGTTCCGGAAGCTGCGGTAACTACGTCTACCTGTACGCCGGTCTCCTCGGTGTATTTTGCTGCCAGATCTTCCCACTGTGTAGCCTGCTCCGGTTTGAAGTTCAGGTAGTAAACCTTTCCGGTTTCCTCATCTGCAGATGCCAGTGTTGCCGGAACCATGCTCATTACCATGGCTGCTGAAAGTCCAAGTGCTGTGATTTTCTTTAAATTTTTCATTTTGAAATCCCTCTTTCTTTCATAATTTGATAGATAATTAGTGCCGACTGGAACGCTTCGGGAACGTTGTCAGTAACGTTTCCGGTAACGTTACCGGTTGATGGCTTTATAGTAGCACCAATTGGATAGTTTGACAAGTGTTTTTTGAGTGTTTTTTATTTTTTATTTATTTTATCCAAGTTTATTATATGCTTTTTGTGCACTTTTTATGACAATGGGATTTTTTACTTTTTTTATAAGAGTCGGATTTTGTGTTTTTTTTTCGAAGAATGGCGTTGTAGAAAAGAAATTACAAGAGCGACACACTGCTCTCCTGACAGGTACCTAAAAAGACCTGACGGAACAGGGAAACTGAGGCGTCAGGTCTGATCGTTCTTTTACCAGAGTTTTTCGTAAATCTCCATGATGTCATCTTTGGATGGCTGTCTTGGATTGGTCGGTGTGCAGGCATCCTGAAGAGCTGCCTCTGCCATATCCGGGATCGCTTTGAAATATTCTGCCCTGGTACATTTTCCGGTCTGGGAAATGCTTAAGGGGATATCCATCTCCCGGAGCATAAACTGTACCCAGGCTACCAGCGCGCGGATCGTCGTCACGGTATTGAAGTTCTGTACACCGAGAAGTCTTGCAATGGTGCAATACTTTTCTACCTGACGCGGATAGGTCTTCTGGCTCCGGCTGTTCTTGGAGATCATGCTGTTATACTCAATGATGTGAGGAAGCAGCATGGCGTTGGCTCTTCCGTGAGGAATATGGAAATGAGCTCCCAGCTGGTGTGCCAGACTGTGATTGATTCCAAGGGAGGCTGCATTAAAAGAAAGACCGGCCAGGCAGGAAGCGATATGCATCTTCTTTCTGGCATGCGTATCATTTCCGTCCAGATAAGCTCTGAGAAGGAAGGTTCCGCAGATTTCAATGGCTTTCTCGGAAAGAGCTGCTGAAAACTCTGTACTCTGGGTGCTGACATAGGCTTCCAGTGCATGCGTAAAGACATCCATTCCCGTATCTGCAGTAATAGAAGGCGGAACCGAGCGGGTGAGTTCCGCATCCAAGATCGCCTCTGTCGGAAGCAGGCTGTCGGAAACCAGCGGATATTTTCTCTGCTCCTGCGGATCTGAGATCACAGAGAAAGAGGTTACCTCGGATCCGGTTCCACTGGTAGTCGGAACTGCAATAAGGGCAATATTGTCCAGTCCGCCTACCCGGGAAGCAAACTCACGGATCGCTTTGGCGGAATCAATGGCAGAACCGCCGCCCACTGCCACGATGGCTTCCGGTTTGTAATCCGTCACTGCTTTTACTCCAGCCACCACTTTTTCGATGGGTGGATCCGGAACAACGTCCTTGAACACTTCAAATTCGATCTTTGCCTCATCCAGCCGGCTGGTGATCATCATGACCATTCCACTCTGCACTACAAATGGATCTGTGATGATCATGACTTTTTTATACGGAATCTGTGTCAGACGGTCAAGAGCACCGTCTCCGTAATAAATCTTGGTTTTAATGTCAAAACTATGCATACCTTTACCCCTTCTGCTATCCTCCGGGACAGCTTCTGTTTCCCCCGTTTTTTCTTTTGGCGATGGATTGTGATTCGTTACATAATTAACACAATTATAGCATAATCCGTCTCAAACCGCAAGGAATTTCACATAAAACAACGTGAAACCAACCGAGAAATCCTCTCACATCCGCTTTTACAGAAGATAGACCGGCAGTTCCTTCGTAAAAGGAATATGATTTGTTTCCGGCTTTTTCTCTACGGTGTCAGCTTTTGCTTCTGCTGTTTTTGCTGCTGCCGGTTTTCTTTTCCGTGTTGTTTTGGTTTTCTCCGCTGCTGCAGATGTTTCTGCTGCGGCTTTTGTCTTTCTGGAAACGCTGCTCTTCTTCGGTTTCACTTCTGACGGCTCCGTCTTTTTTTCTTTCTCCGGCTCTGCTGCCGCCTGAACCTTTGCAGCGGTCTCTGTAACGGTTTCTGTTTTCTCCGCTGCTTCCTTTTCGGAAACCGGAAGCTTCTCCGTCTTCACTTCCGTTTCTGCCGCTTTTGCCGCCCGTTTTAAACTTGCTTTACCTACTGCCATACTCCATTACCTCCTTGGCTAATTCCATATATTCACCGGCACTTCTGCTGCTCTTTTTAAATTCCACCACCGGGGCACTGCTGTCCTGTGACCACTCGATGGAACTATCCACACGGATCAACGTGTCAAACAGATGAATGTCCGGCATTTCCTGAAAGGTTTCCATGGTCTGCCTGAAATAATTTTTTCTCGTATCCACTTTCGTAAGAACCACGCCCATGACCATAAGATCCGGTGCGATCTGTTTTACATCATTGAGAAAATCAAACATGTTTGCCAGCCCGAACATCCCCCAGGGACTGGCTTCCACAGGAATGATGACCCTGTCTGAGGCGCAGAGAATATTCATGACCCAGCCGCCGAGCGTAGGCGGCGCATCGATCAGGATATAGTCATAAACACCGGAATCTTTGATCTTCTGCAGGCACTTCCGCAGAATCAATTCCCTCTGCCATTTCGTGAAAAGCTCGTACTCAATGGAACTCATCAGCGTGGAAGATGGGATCAGATCCAGGTTTGGATAAGCGGTATGCACAATAAAATCCGTAAGATCCTGCTGTTTTCCGATGGCATAATAGAGATTTTTCTCTCCTGCCGCCATTTCCAGCACCTTGTCCTCGGAAAAAAAGGAAAGGGAAAGATTCAGCTGCATATCCCCATCCACCAGAAGTACTTTTTTTCCGGTTCTGGCCATGGCTGCTCCCAGATTGGAACAGGTAGTGGATTTTCCGCTGCCTCCTTTGTTATTGGTAAAACAGATGGTCATTGTCTTGTCCATTGGCACCTTCTTCTTTCTATATATATCAATCTTCTTTATCATACGAATATTGTACGGGCAGAAGTTTTTTGTCCATACGATTAAATTATACCGAATGCTTTCTCTCTTGTAAAGCAGACATTCGGATTTTACCCTGTTGTTTGTGTAAAAAAATGCCTGTTTCGTCAAAATAGTCTCATAATTTCCGGCTGTCAGCCTTCCCCGGATCCACAACTGTCTGAAAATGCTCCGGATAGCGTGCACAGAGCTTCTCAGCCGTCCTTCTGGACGGCTGATTATCCGGATGACAGAATATATAAGCCTGTGTTTCCCCTGTAAGTTCTTCCATCTCTCTGACCAGAATCCCTGCTGCTTCTGTGGCAATCCCCTGTTTCCGGAAAGCCGCAGCCGTAAGATAGCCGAATTCGAGCACCGTTTTCCCATGATATTCCCGTTCTTGAAATCCTGCCCAGGCTGCCAGTTCACCTGTTTTTTTCAAAAGGACGGAATAGAAACCATATCCGTAAAAGGCATAGCGGTTCCGGACATAGGCTTCCAGCTTTTCCCGCTGCTCTTCCCTGGAATAGTCCTCCTTCTCCTCGGAAAAAAGCCAGCGCACCGCTTCCGCATCAGCAAAAAGCTCCAGCAGTTTTCCCACATCTTCTTCCGTACTTTCCCGTATTTTCAACCGTTCCGTCTCTCCGATACACCAGGGCAGCCCATAATGCCTCTCATAGACTCTCTGAAAAAAGAGCGCATCCAGATCTTCCAGGCTCTGCACGGTATAGTCTGCCTCATAGACCGGCTCTGCTCCGGGACGTTCATAATAAATCACCGGCAGGCCTCTGGCTGCTGTCTGCCGGGCAAGAACCGGCGAATCTGTGAGTAAACAGTCCTTACGAAAATCTTTTTCTTTCATGATCCTGCTCCTTATCCAACCTATGCATATTGTACCACAAGCGAAACTTTTATCTCAATAATGAAATCATTTCCCTGTATTCTTGCACTTATATCTCCATTCATACGCTCCACAAGCTCTTTTGCAATAGATAAACCCAGTCCGGTTGAAGCTCTGCCTCTTGCCACATCTGCTTTATAAAAACGCTCAAACACATGGCTTAAGTCAATATTTTCAGGATGTTCCGTATAATTGCTGATTTTAAGCAAGGCGTGATTATCCTCACGGATAAGTTTGATACTTATATTCTTTTCCCCATGATCAAGACCATTTTTTATGACATTCTGTATAACTCTCCTTAAGCCCTGCTTATTACCTGATATATACAGCATTTCCTCAGTAATACTAATATCTGGGCAGATGCCCTGCTTCTTCCATTCATCATAATAAGAAAATACAGCTTCTTTTAATATTCTGTTCATACAACAATCCGTAAGTTCCAGCTTATATGAATCATTTTTCAGCTTAGTGAATGTAAAAAGTTCCTCCAGCATTTCATTGAGGCTGTTAAGTCTTTCTCTGATTATATCAAGATATCTCCTCTGGTCATCTATATTGTCACATTCCTCTATAAGCTGAAAATACCCATCCAGCGATGTAAGCGGTGTCCTTATATCGTGTGAAAGCTTAGTATATGTGTCTGCTATCAGCTCTTCTTTTTTTCTGTACTCGCTTCTTTCTTTTTTACGCAGGTCAAGAAGCTCATTCAATTTATCTGAAAGCTCACCTATTCCCCCCACATCTATTTCACGTTGAATCAGCTTGTTACTATCGTGTTCCATAAGAAACGACAACTGGCGGCAGATGTCCTTAATCTGCCGCTGGTATTTCCACATAATAAATGCCTGTATAATAATTATTACTGTTAATATTCCAATAATAATCCTCATTCTCTAAATATCCCTTTTCTGAAAAATATAACTGCTTAATGACAGCATTATAATAATAAATGTGGCTGCCACACACATTGAACTAATAATATCCTCCCTGCCTGCATTCATAGGAAGCATTGCCATCCTTCCAGTTACTGTATACTTATAGATGCTGAAGTTATGAAGTCCCCTTCTGTTAACTACATAATCTATAGAAGTATACACAACACTCATTATATTCATGGTAAGACATACCGATAAGGTCATGCTTATGACATTATTCTTAATTATAACTGCTACTGCCATACATATTAACACAAATGCATAATTAAGCATAAGTTCTGTTAAAAAATAAGGTATAATCTCTTTCCAATCACCCCACACCACATATTTAAACGCAAGCATATTCGCTGCTGCCTGGAATACAAATATCCCTGCAAAGGTAATTACTGTAAATAAGGCAAGCGCAACTGCCCTTGAAACAATAAGCATCCCCCTTTGTGACACCTGTCCTCCAATATTCTTAATATAACCGCTCTTAATATCTGCTGTTGCAAACATAACCGCAAATATTACAAGAAAAAGTGCATAAAACTTTCCCTGTGCATTAGAAAAGAAAACATCCATTACCGTAACCTTCATCCCTGGCTCCGTAGGTAATTCCACTCTCATACCAAGATTGACATTATCTGTATTCTGCTGCAAAAGCTGTTCTTTGTTGCTGTCATCTGCCTGCTGTTGCTCCCACTCTTTATTAACTGCATCATAATCTATTTTTGCAAGAAATGAGGTAAGCAGTGCTGATGCCAGCAATATAATCCATATTACATACATACTCTTCGTACGAAACATTCTGTATACATCCATCTTTATCATATTAAGCACGATTGTCACCCCCTGTAAGCCTTAAGAAATAATTCTCAAGTTCTTCACTTGTAATAGATATTCCCTTAACTGGAATTCCCGCCTTTGCAAGCTCCATGTTCAGCCTGGCACTTTCTCCCAGTCTTTCAAATATATGAATATGTTCTTTATCTATAACCTGATAGCTGCTAAAGCCCATATCATCAAGCACAGGAATAGCCTGCTTAGGATTATCAAGTGTAAGCTCTATGCGCTCACTGCATTTTTTCATAAGTTCCTCTCTTGTAAGCTCCTGCACAAGGCATCCATTATGAATAATGCCATAATCTGTAGCAATCTTTGATAATTCCTCCAGAATATGACTGGAAATACATATTGTCATACCTCGCTCCTTAGCAAGCTTCTGGATGGTTTCACGCACCTCCACTATTCCCTGCGGATCAAGTCCGTTAATCGGCTCATCAAGAATAAGCAGGTCAGGCTCACCTACAAGTGCAAGAGCAATTCCTAAGCGCTGCTTCATTCCAAGCGAATAATGTTTTGTTTTCTTTTCTCCAACAGTATCAAGGCCCACTGTTTTTAACAGCTCTTCTATATATCCTTTTTTCTTAATCCCTGTAAGCTTACATTTAATGTTCAGATTGTCATATGCCGACATATTGCCATAAAGTCCGGGAGCTTCTATAAGACACCCTACTCTTGAACGTACCTTTTGTAAGTCCTTTCCCTTATACCCAAACATTTCTATTTCGCCATAAGACGGTGTTGACAGTCCGCTAATCATCTTAAGACAGGTCGTTTTACCGGCTCCGTTTCTTCCAATAAAGCCATATATCGCACCCTTTTTAATGTGCATATTTACATCATCAACCGCCCTGTGTCTGCCATACTGCTTAGTCAGATTCCTTGTCTGCAATAATAATTCACTCAAAGCCTTCTTCTCCTTTTCCTAACTGCTCTTATC
>CAKRQP010000024.1:0-23055 GCA_934393555.1 uncultured Lachnospiraceae bacterium | reverse complement strand
ACTTCTATACTATATCAGGTTTTGTTTCCTTTGTCAACCACTTTTTTATCTTTTTTGAAGATTTAAAAGTTTGAATTGTTTGAATTGTTTGAGCAGTTCAATCAATTTCATCGGCGACATGAAGTATAATACACCACTGGAACGGGATTGTCAACTACTTTTTTCAAGTTTTTTTATTTTCCATTGGACGATTACGCAATCATTGGACAAATCAACACTTACAGGCAAAAAAATACTGCATGAAATTTGTTCCACGCAGCATTTTTCCATCGTTTCTTTCTTCAGTTCTCTTCTATTGTCCCTTCCCGTGCTTCTTTCATAAGGAGACAGGTTTCAAAATGGATACAACGTCTGAAATTGCAGTCCGCAAAGGTCAGAACCAGACCCTCTGTGTTTTCTTCATATTCGCAGCAGACGGTATTAGATCTGTTCTGGGCCCGGCAGTAACCGCTGATCATCTTTTCCTGCATTTCCACATTTTTCGCCTCCATCCAGTTCAAACCAGAATTCTACACCGTTATCATAGTTCTTGACACCGCATTTCTGATGGAAAGAATCCATGATCGCTTTTACAATGGAAAGACCGATGCCGCTTCCACCGTATTCCCGGGTTCTGGCTTTATCCACTTTATAAAACTTGATCCAGATCTTATCCAGGTCCTCTGCCGGAATCGGCTTGCCCGTATTGAAAACAGTCGTGCGGATCACATTTCCCGGCTTCCGGATCAGTTTGACATCGATCACTTTGTCTCCCTCCAGGTGATTGAGTGCATTACTGATATAGTTTGTCACAACCTCTTCCACTTTAAATTCATCTGCCCAGACATAGACCGGTTCTTCCTCGTTAAAAAGGATCTTCGCCTCTTTCTGCTGTGCCAGAATGGAAGCAGACTGGATCACGCCTTTCACCAGACTTACCAGATCGAACCGTTCCATAGTCACTACATCATTTCCAAACTCCAGCTGATTCAGCGTCAGAAGCTTTTTCACCATCTGATTCATTTTGGACGATTCATCCATGATCACTTCACAGTAAAACTCTCTGCTTTCCGGATCATCGTTGATGCACTCCTTCAGCCCTTCCGCATAGCCCTGGATCAAAGCGATGGGTGTCTTCAATTCATGCGAAACGTTTGAAAGGAATTCTTTTCTCATTTCATCGATCTGTTCTTTCTTCCGGATATCGCTCTGAAGCTCATTATTTGCCGTTTTCAGCTCAGAGATCGTTTCCTGAAGCTTATCGGACATCTGATTGAAATGATCCCCCAGCTGGGCGATCTCATCGCTTCCGCCCCTGGTATATTTGGCTTCAAAGTCCAGCTCTGCCATCCTTTTGGAAAGTTCTGTCAGTTCCTGAATGGGCTTGGTGATCTGTTTGGACAGCCATACGGCAAGAACAATACCAAAGAGTATACCTGCCAAAGCAAAATAGCTGAAAAACTCATTGGAGATCTTCACGCTGTCCCAGATGCTGTCCAGGGCCAGACGCATGATAAAGTTATAGCCATTGTCCAGGCCGCCCCAGATCTCCAGATAATACTGCTCATTAAAAGGATCCCTGATCTTTTGTACTGTATAATGATCCGTATGGATCAGCACATCTTTTTCAAAAGAGCTCACACCATAATTATAGGCAAACAACCGTCCTGCCAGCAGTGATTTGTCCTGGTCAGAGCTCACACACCAGAGCTCCGGGTTCATCTCCTCGTCACTGATGACCAGTCGGATATTATAGCGATTGCAGAGAAGTTCCAGGTTTTTCTGGAAATCATCCTCCTGATAGGAATTGGGAAGATCATAGGCATTGATCAGAGAATAGACCTTGATCAGGGCCCGTTCCTTCTGCACCATATAGTATTTTTCCAGAAAAACATTATTCACAAGAAAACTGGTTCCCAGAACAAACAGCAGCAGAGCAACGATCGCCACTGCGATCCTGTTTCGTATGGAATGTTTCATTTATCCTTCCACCTCGAATTTATATCCCATTCCCCAGATCGTCCGGATATAATCTCCTGCTTTTCCAAGTTTGCTCCGGAGCTTCTTTACATGGGTATCAATGGTTCTGGCATCTCCAAAATAATCATAATTCCAGACATTATTCAGAATCTTTTCCCTGGAAAGAGCGAGCCCCTGATTTTCCATAAAATAAGAAAGAAGCTCAAATTCCTTGAAGCTCAGTTCCACCTCCTGGCCATCCACTTTTACCTGATGAGCTGCCTTGTCAAGAGAAAGAATCCCGGCAGTGATCACACTGTCAGAAGAAATGGCATTGGTTCTTCGAAGGATCGCCTCCACACGGGCCACCAGGATCTTGGGACTGAAGGGCTTGGAAATATACTCGTCAACACCCAGTTCAAAGCCAAGGAGTTCATCCTGCTCATCTCCTCTGGCTGTCAGCATGATAATGGGCACCTTGGAATGTTTCCGGATCTCGCGGCAGACCTGCCAGCCGTCCATCTTTGGCATCATGACATCCAGAATGATCAGCGCAATGTCTTTTTCCTCAAAGAAAAGATCCACTGCCTGTTCTCCGTCTCCGGCCTCGATCACATCAAAATCCTGACGGACCAGAAAATCCCGCACCAGCTTGCGCATCCTGCTCTCGTCATCGACTACCATTACTTTCAGTTTTTCCATAAATCTTCACCTCAGGTCTTTTTTATCTTTCCGCTGCTGCAGCCAGCACTTCCGCAGCTTTTGTTTTTCCTTATCTTAGCACAGCTTTATGTAGGTTCTGTGAAAACATACCGCTTACAGACAAACTTTTTTACCGTTATCCTCATTCTAGCAGTTTGTAAAAAAATTGACAAGTACCGGAAAATGATCTATTCTTTTTTCTGATCGAAGCACAGGCCTGATGAAACACAGAAAGGAACTTTTTTATGACTTCATATCAAATCACCGAATGGTGTCATCGGATGATCCGGGACTTTGTTTCTCCCGGTGATCTCTGCATAGATGCCACTATGGGAAACGGTCACGACACCGCATTTCTCTCTTCCCTTGCAGGAAACGAAGGCGAGGTCCTCGCTTTTGACATTCAGGAAATCGCTCTTTCAAATACCCGGAAAAGGCTGAAAAACGAAAACTGTCCGGCGAATACTACGCTTTTTCTTGAAAGTCACACAGAGATCGGAAAACATGCCAGCCCGGGCAGCGTTTCCTGCATCACTTTTAATTTTGGCTATCTTCCAGGCGGTGACCACGCAAAGGCCACACGTCCTGAAACAAGTCTTGCCGCCGTAAAAGCTGCTCTGCCGCTTCTGAAAACCGGCGGACTTTTAAGTCTTTGCATTTACAGCGGTCAGGATACGGGCTTCGAGGAAAGAGACACACTCCTGCAATTTTTACAGACCCTGGATCCGAAGAGCTATCTGGTGTTGAAAACAGATTATTTTAACCGACCCAACCATCCGCCGATTCCTGTTTTTGTCATCCGTCAGGAAGTAAAATCTTCTTTATAGGCACAAAATCAACAAGAGCCGCCCAAAAAGGCGGCTCTCATTTTTATCTATCAGTCTTCTTTTACATCTTTAATACTGAAACTCATTCTGCCCATCTTGTCTTTTCCAAGGCATACAACCTTCACGACATCACCGAGAGTCAGCACATCCTCTACACGGTTGATACGCTCTTTGGCGATCTTGGAGATGTGGACCATACCCTCTTTGCCCGGAGCAAACTCAACAAATGCACCAAATTCCTTGATGCTGACAACTTTACCGGTCAGAAGCTGACCTGCCTCAAAATCGGTTACGATGATCTTGATCAGATCGATGGCTTTCTGGATCATTGCCATATCGGTTCCGCATACGGAAACTGCACCGTCATCGGTGATATCGATCTTCACGCCGGTCTCATCGATGATCGCATTGATGGTCTTACCCTTCTGGCCTACCACATCACCGATCTTATCCGGATTGATGCGGATCTGAACGATCTTCGGTGCATACTCGCCTACTTCTTTTCTCGGCTCTGCGATCGCCTTTGCCATAACCTCATCCATGATGTAAAGTCTTGCCTCACGGGTTCTTGCAATGGCCTCCTCAATGATCGGACGGGTCAGACCGTGGATCTTGATATCCATCTGGATAGCGGTGATACCTTCATGAGTACCAGCCACCTTAAAGTCCATATCGCCGAAGAAGTCCTCCAGACCCTGGATATCGGTCAGTACGATGTAATCATCATCGCTGTCACCGGTCACCAGACCACAGGAAATACCTGCTACTGCAGATTTGATCGGTACACCGGCTGCCATCAGGGACATGCTGGAAGCACAGATACTTGCCTGAGAAGTAGAACCGTTGGACTCAAAGGTCTCAGATACGGTACGGATGGCATACGGGAACTCAGCCTCGCTGGGAAGCACCGGAACCAGTGCACGCTCTGCCAGAGCTCCATGACCGATCTCACGACGTCCCGGTCCACGGCTCGGTTTTGTCTCACCAACAGAATAGCTGGGGAAGTTATAGTGATGCATATATCTCTTGGTCACTTCTGTCTCATCCAGACCATCCAGGCGCTGTGCCTCGGAAAGCGGTGCCAGGGTGCAAACATTGCAGATCTGTGTCTGTCCACGGGTAAACATGGCAGAACCATGGACTCTCGGAATGATGTCAACCTCTGCTGCCAGCGGACGGATCTCTGTGATCGCACGGCCATCCGGACGTTTGTGATCTTTGAGGATCATCTTGCGGACGGTCTTTTTCTGATACTGATAAATGGCCTCGCCAAGAATTGCCAGCCAGTCCTCATTGTCAGCGAACTCTGTTTCCAGCTTCTCGGTGATCTGACGGATATTTTCTTCTCTTGTCTGTTTGTCGTCGGTAAATACGGCAACTTCCATCTCTTCCGGAGTAACGATCTTCTTGATCGCCTCAAAAAGCTCCTCGGGAACCGCACAGCTCTCATAGGAGTGTTTTTCTTTTCCGCACTCTGCTACGATGGTATCGATGAATTTAATGATCTCCTGGTTTACTTCATGTGCTTTGAAGATTGCCTCGATCATTTTAGCTTCCGGGATCTCTTTTGCTCCGGCCTCGATCATGATAACCTTTTCACGGGTGGAAGCAACGGTCAGCTGCAGGTCGGAAACATCCTTCTGAGCCAGAGTCGGGTTTACGATGAGCTCGCCATCGATCATACCGATCTGAGTCGCTGCACAGGGACCGTCAAAAGGAATGTCGGAAATGCAGGTGGCGATAGAGGAACCAAGCATGGCAACCACTTCCGGATTGCACTCGGGATCTACAGCCATGACCAGGTTGTTCAGAGTTACGTCATTGCGGTAATCCTTCGGGAACAGCGGACGCATGGGACGGTCGATGACACGGGATGTCAGGATCGCATGCTCGCTTGCTTTTCCCTCTCTCTTGTTAAAGCCGCCCGGGATCTTTCCTACAGCGTACATTTTCTCTTCATATTCCACACTTAAGGGGAAGAAGTCAATGCCCTCACGGGGTTTGTCGGATGCGGTTGCGGTGCTGAGGATGGTGGTGTCACCATAGTGCATGAAAGCTGCACCGTTTGCCTGTTTTGCAACTCTGCCGATATCAACGCTCAGCGTTCTTCCGGCAAGTTCCATGGAAAACGTCTTATACATATGTTTTTCTCCTTTTCCGGCAGCTTTCCATCCGAAACAACTGAAAAAAAGACTTTCCGGAAAATCTGCTTTTCAGTGGTCTCGGCGGCTCCTGCTGCCTCATTTGTTTACTTAACGCAAAGTGGGGACGGAAGATCCGTCCCCGTTTTTGTTTCTGATTATTTTCTGATACCAAGTTTTGCAATCAGAGCACGATAGCCTTCCAGATCTGTCTTTTTCAGATATGCAAGGAGTCCACGTCTCTGACCAACCATTTTCAGAAGACCTCTTCTGGAATGATGGTCCTTCGGGTTCTCCTGCAGATGAGCGGTAAGCTCCTGGATACGAGCGGTCAGGATAGCGATCTGAACCTCCGGTGAACCGGTATCGCCAGCTTTTCTTGCATACTCGTTGATGATTGCTGTTTTCTTCTCTTTGGAAATCATGGTTAAATCCTCCTAAAATAATAAAATAAATAATAGATAACCGCCTGTCACTTAAGACGGGGTCGGAGTGTCCGCAACCTTAGTGACGGCTAAACTCATACTGCAACAGTATAACAGAAGTTTTACTTTCCGTCAACTCATTTTCCTGATATTTTGCGAAGTCTCAGTCCAGGATCCGCAGTCCGAAAAGAAGGTAGCAGCTGCCGCCTGCCAGCAGAAAAAAAAGCCCTGCCATATAAAGAAGATGTTCTATGCGTTCTTCCCTTCCCGGATGGTTTAAAGTGAAGCGTTCCGGCTTTTGTACATCATAGCGGATCGGGACCTTTTCCCCCACACGGAAAGCCGGCGGGTTGCTGCCCTTCCGGTAACGCTCCCGGATCAGGCGGCCGCTGGAGGCATAAAAGCTCATGACCGGATAATAATAGTCATGAACACCTGCCTCTTTTCCCGCCCTGTCCGGTTTTCCCGGAGAAAGCTCCACTACAGTAGCCACTGCCCTGCCTTTGTAAGGATCCTTCGCCCTGCGGATCTCACGGAAAACAATTCCCGCTATGGTAAGGAGAATCCCCAGTACAAAAAAGACCTCGCTGGCATTTTCCAGCATCCTGCTCATCGAAGAAACTCCTTTCCATAAGCGATGTCTCTTTCCAGCTGCTCACGGAGTGCATCCAGGGACTCAAACTTTTTCTCCGGACGGGTAAAATGAAGAAGTTCCACACGAAGATCCGCTCCATAAAGATCCTCATCCACATCATAAAGATACGTCTCCACTCCCCGGAATTTTTCTCCCACCGTAGGTTTGTAACCGATATTTGTCATACCGCCCAGGATCCTTCCATCCTCCAGATACGTCCTGGAAACGTAAACGCCATTGGGCGGAAGAAGCTTCCTGGTCGTGGGGATCAGATTGATCGTCGGAAAAAGCAGTCTTCCTCCCATATGTCTTCCATGGAGCACTTCCCCGGCGACAAAATACGGATAGCCGAGCAGTTCTTCTGCCAGTTCCATTTCTCCTTTTTCCAGGGCTTCCCGGATATAGGTACTGCTGATCTCTCTCCCCTTATAAGCTTCCTTCTTTATGATCTCCGCCTGATAGCCATAGATCTTCTGCAGCTCCAGTAAAAGAGAAGCATCCCCTTTTCTCTCATAACCAAAGCGGAAGTCCTCTCCTACGATAACCTTCCGGGCATGAAGCTTTTCTGCCACGATCCCCCGGATAAATTCTTCCGGCTCCATATGTGCCACCTCCGGAACAAAAGGACATTCCACCAGATAGTCGACTCCCTGCTTTTCCAGCATGGCACGCCGTTCTTCCCGGGTCAGGAGCATGCCTTTCCGGTTAAAATCCAGCGTAAAAACCACACTTTTCAAGCCCTGTCTGGAAAATTCCCGGGTACGGCGGATCAGCTTCTGATGTCCCCGGTGGAGCCCGTCAAATTTTCCAAGGGTGACAGCTGTCTCATCATTGATATAAAGCCCCTCAAGGCCCTGTATGTATTCCATCTGTTTCCTCCTGTCCTTCTCTGTACGGATATACAAAAGTCCACGGAATGTTTCCGTGGACTCCCGGATATTCAGCCATTCTCCCGGTCATAAAACATTTTTTCCAGACGATACTGTTTTTCCGTCTCTCCGTACCGATAGAGTGCATAAAACCTTCCATCTGCATCATAGACGCGGACCCTTTCCCCGTCAGGCACCGGCTGCTCCGTCTGTACAGAAGCCGCTCTGAGACTGTTTCCATTGACCAGAGCTTTCATTCCTTCCTCCAAAACCACAGCCTTCGGTGCGTCAGCAAACATCCCGTCGATCGGAAGGATCTTTTCCATAAGGCCTTCCAGACCTTTTTCCGCTTTGAGCGCTTCCACCTCGCCCAGCTTGATGGCCTCCTCCAGGCAGAAGCGGTCGACACGGGTCCGGAGAAGACTTTCCATACAGCCGCCGCAGCCCAGTTTTTCACCAATGTCCTGACAAAGCGTCCGGATATAGGTTCCCTTGGAACAGGTCACTTCCATCGTCACCCGCGGAAGCTCCACCTGCTCCACACGGATCTCCCGTATGGTCACTCTTCTGGGTTTGCGTTCCACTTCTTTTCCGGCCCGGGCCAGATCACAGAGTTTCTGTCCATTGACCTTCAGCGCGGAATACATCGGAGGAATCTGATCATACGCTCCCACAAAAGACATCACTGCCCTCCGGACAGTTTCTTCCTCTGCCGTCACAGGCTGTTCAGAAAGAACCGTACCGGAAATATCCTGCGTATCGGTATTCTTCCCCAGAAGCAGCACTGCCCGGTAGGTCTTCTCTTTGTCTGTCAGAAGATCGCAGAGCTTTGTTGCCTTCCCCAGGCAGACAGGAAGGACTCCTTCCGCATCCGGATCCAGAGTCCCTGTGTGACCGATCTTTTTCTGTTTTAAAATCCCGCGGAGCTTTCCCACCACATCATGAGAAGTATAGCCCCGTTCTTTATAAATATTGATTACTCCGTGAATCACAAATCTGCTCCCTGTCTCAGTTTTCTGCTGCTTTCAGCTGTTTCTCGATATGCAGTGTCAGATTGTTGAGTACATCATAAACACTGCCCTGCATGGTACAGCCGGCTGCCCGGACATGACCGCCTCCTCCAAAATAGGAGGCCACACGGCTCACATCCACCTTTCCGTTGGAACGCAGACTGACCTTAAACTCCTGAATGGCTGTTTCATAGAGGAAAATAGCCACTTCCACACCTGCGGTGTTGCGGAGCTGGCTTACGATGCCCTCCAGGTCTTCACCGGTCACACCATAGAAGTCCAGGTCTCTTTTCCGAAGGGCGCTGATGATGCATTTTCCATCCATCAGAAGCATGCTCTCCAGAAGTGCACGACCAAGGATCTGATTCTGCAGATAGGTCTTCTGGAAAAAAGTCCGATCCAGAAGTTCATTGAAATCAAAGCCTTTGTCCATCAGCTTTCCGGCAATTTCCATGGTACGGCTGCTGGTGCAGGAGTACTGAAAGACACCGGTGTCATGGGCAATTCCCATATAAAGAGCTTTGGCTGCATTTACAGAGAGCTTTTTATCATCCAGCAAAAGGTAAACAAGCTCCGAAGCAGAGCTGGCTTCCGGCTCGATAAACTGCACGTCACCAAAGCCATGATTGCTGATGTGGTGATCCACACAGATCACTTTTCCTGCTGTATGGAAATACTCTGCCGCATTTCCAAGACGTTCGATATCTCCGCAGTCCAGAGAAAAGAACACGTCGTAAGTTTCCTTCGGGTAAGAGGTACGGATCGTCTCCGTTCCCTCCAGTCCCCGGAATCTTTCCGGCACAGACTCCAGATAAAGATCCACAGCCTCCAGTGCCGGATAATTTTCTCTGAGATAGAGCCCCAGTCCCAGACAGGAGCCGACGCAGTCGCCGTCCGGCCGTATATGACCGGCAACGGCGATGCGTTTTACTCCCTTCAATTCCTGATCAAGATCAAACATTTTCATCATCCTTCGCAGTAACCTCGTCGATGATCTTTGACATATGCACACCATATTCGATGGACTGATCCAGAATAAAACGGATCTCCGGTGTGTTTCTCAGATTGACGGTATGCGCCAGTTCCCGGCGGATATAGCCCTCTGCACTTTTCAGTCCCTCCAGAGTCGCTTTCTGTGCTTCACTGTCACCAAGAACACTGATATATGCTTTACAGGTCTTCAGATCCGGTGCTACTTCTACAGCGACCACAGAGGTCAGCGGGCTGATCCTCGGATCCTTGATCCCGCCGCGGATGATGTTGGCCAGCTCCCGCTGTACCTCTCCGTTGATCCTTGTATTTTTGATACTGTTTTTTCTCATATTATCTCGGCACCTCTACCATGATATAAGCTTCTACCTGGTCGAACTCCTGCAGGTCATTGAATTTATCAAATACAAGACCACACTCGTAACCGGCCTTTACTTCTTTTACGTCGTCCTTGAATCTCTTCAGAGAAGCGAGCGCACCCTCGTAGATCTGCTTGCCTTCTCTGGAAATGCGGACTTTGCAGTTTCTCTGGAAGACACCATCCAGAACATAAGAACCGGCAATGGTTCCGACTCCGGATGCCTTGAAGGTCTGACGGACCTCTGCATGACCGATCACCTTCTCTTCGTAGATCGGATCCAGCATACCCTTCATGGCAGCTTCCACATCTGCGATGGCGTCGTAGATGACACGGTAGAGACGAAGGTCTACACCCTCACGCTCTGCTGTTGCTTTTGCCGTGCTGTCCGGACGTACGTTAAAGCCGATGATGATGGCGTTGGAGGTTGCTGCCAGAGTAACATCAGACTCATTTATGGCACCTACACCGCCGTGGATGATCTTAACCACAACTTCATCGTTGGAAAGCTTGAGAAGGCTCTGTTTCACTGCCTCTACGGAACCCTGTACATCGGCTTTTACAATGATGTTCAGCTCTTTCAGATTTCCTGCCTGGATCTGGCTGAAAAGATCATCCAGAGACATCTTGGAACGGGTCTCCTCGAGAAGCCGCTCTTTGTTTTCACTGATAAAGGTCTCTGCAAAGCTTCTTGCTTCCTTCTCGGAATCGGTCTGTACAAAGATCTCACCTGCATTCGGAACATCGGAAAGTCCCAGGATCTCAACCGGAACAGACGGACCTGCCTCTTTGACACGGCGTCCCTTGTCATCGATCATGGCACGGACTTTTCCAAAGCAGGAACCTGCTGCGATGGGATCTCCCACATGAAGCGTACCCTTCTGTACCAGAACGGTAGCAACCGGACCTTTTCCTTTATCCAGCTGAGCCTCGATCACAAGACCTCTTGCCTTACGGTTCGGGTTTGCTTTCAGCTCATTGACCTCTGCGGTCAGAAGGATCATCTCAAGAAGCGTATCCATACCTTCTCCGGTGTGTGCGGATACCGGTACACAGATGGTGCTTCCGCCCCAGTCCTCAGGGATCAGTTCATACTCGGAAAGCTCCTGTTTTACACGCTCGATATTGGCACTCGGCTTATCGATCTTATTGATGGCAACGATGATCTCAATTCCAGCCGCTTTCGCATGGTTGATCGCCTCAATGGTCTGCGGCATCACACCGTCATCTGCAGCTACGACAAGGATCGCGATATCGGTAGCGTTTGCTCCACGCATACGCATAGCGGTGAATGCCTCATGTCCCGGTGTGTCCAGGAAGGTGATCTTCTGACCGTTGATGGTTACCATGTAAGCACCGATGTGCTGGGTGATTCCACCTGCCTCTTTTGCGATGACATGGGTATGACGGATCGCATCCAGAAGAGAAGTCTTACCATGGTCAACATGACCCATTACGCAGACAACAGGCGGTCTGGGAACCATTTTGCTTTCATCCTCTTCGTCCTCTTTCAGAAGCTCAGCGATCACATCCACCTTTTCCTCCGGCTCTGCAATGCAGTTGAACTCCAGAGCGATCTCTTCTGCGGTCTCGTAATCGATCTCGTGGTTTACGGTCACGATCTTGCCCTGCAGGAAAAGCTTCTTCACGATGGCTGCCGCCTGGACTTTCATCTTATCCGCCAGTTCACGGATGGTCATGGTCTCCGGAAGAACGATGTTTTTGATCTCATCTTCCTTCTTCTCCGGAGCAGGTGCCGGTTTTACGGTCTGCGGCTTGTTGTTCTTCTGATTCTTTCCTGTATTGTTGCCTCTGGATACATTTTTCTTCTCCAGACGGTCAAATTTATCCTCACCGCTGTTCTTTCTGTTCCGGTCGTTGTTACGGTCGGTACGGGTTCTGGATTCTTTTGTCAGCGGTTTGCTCTCCATGGGAGCCTTGGGAATAGAAGAACCGCCTCTCTGGCCGCCTCTTCTGTCTCCGTTCTGCGGACGTCTTTCGCCGTCCTGACCCTGGTAGCCGCCTCTTCTCTCGCCATTCTGGCCCTGCGGACGTCCGCCGCCCTGGCCCTGGTAGCCGCCTCTTCTTTCACCATTCTGGCCCTGCGGACGCCTCTCGCCGCCCTGACCCTGGTAGCTTCCTCTTCTCTCACCATTCTGGCCCTGCGGACGTCTCTCGCCGCCCTGACCCTGGTAGCTTCCTCTTCTCTCACCATTCTGGCCCTGCGGACGCCTCTCGCCGCCCTGACCCTGGTAGCTTCCTCTTCTTTCACCATTCTGGCCCTGCGGACGTCTCTCGCCATTCTGGCCCTGCGGACGTCTCTCACCGCTCTGAGGTCTTCTTTCTCCGCTGTTTCCGGCGTTCTGACCCTGCGGACGTCTCTCGCCGCCCTGTGCTGCAGGACGGTCTGCTGCTGTTCTCTTTTCCTGAGACTGTCCGCCTGCCGGACGTGCCGGTTTCTGACTCTTCTGGCCGGCCGGACGACTGATTCCGCTCCGGCTGTTCTGAGGATGGAACACCTGTGTGATATTCTTTTTCTTGGGTGCTTCTCCCTCGGTATTCTTCTGATTTTCCATCTTGGATTTTTCGTTTGCTTCCACTTTTTTCCTCACCATTTCTATCTGTTTTTCTTCCAGAACGGCCATGTGACTGGTCACTCGGTATCCGTTCTGTGTTAATATCTTCATGATCTCCTGATTGGATCTTTCCAAGCTTCTGCCAAGCTCATAAACTCGCATTCTCACGATAACGACCGCCTCCTGCTCTTTTCCTGGTGCAACAGGCGGGACCTGCCATACCTGTTACGGATCTTATGCTTCCAGCGCATCCAGCTGCTTCCGGATCGCTTCTGCAAGGCCTCTGTCATTCACAGCCAGGGACGCTCTGAATTCTTTTCCCATGGCTGCGCCCAATTCATCCTTTGTTCCGTACAGATACATGGGTACTTTATAAAAAGTACACATATTTGTAAATTTTTTCTTCGTGTTGTCCGAGCTCTCAACAGAAACGATCACCAGGCACGCTTTTCCTTCTTTGACGGATTTCTCCGTGGAAAACTCTCCGCTGGCTGTTTTGCCCGCCTTCGTGGCAAGCCCCACCAGGGACAGGATCTTATTCTGTTTCAATCGGTTCTATCTCCTTTTCCAGCGTCTCATAGACCTCTTTCGGAATCGCCATTTTCAGGGAACGTTCGATCCCTTTGTTTTTTACCGCCTTCTGAAAGCATTCCCGGCTGGGACAGATATATGCCCCTCTCCCGTTTTTCTTTCCGGTGGTATCGATGATCACCTCATCTTCCGTGGTCTTGAGAATACGGATCATTTCTTTCTTGCTTTTCATTTCCCGGCAGCCGATACACTGGCGCATGGGAACCTTGCGGACCTGACTCATTTTCTCACCTCCGGGCGGCAGGATTTACTCTGCATCCCCTTCTTCATTCTCCGGTGTGCTTTCAGCCGCTGCCTCTTCCTCGTAATCATCGCTGGTATAGTTCTTATCGGTATAATCGTCCTCGTAGTCTGCGGACTCCTCATATTCACCGTTATCTCCGAAAAGATCATCAAATTCGCCGGACTCTTTTGCCTGGGTCTCACTCTTGATATCGATCTTGAAACCGGTCAGACGGGCTGCCAGACGGGCATTCTGTCCTTCTTTACCGATCGCCAGAGACAGCTGGTAATCCGGAACGATAACCTTTGCCGTCTTTTCATCATCATCTGCAATAACAGAAATGACTTTTGCCGGGCTCAGTGCATTCTCGATAAGGATCGCATTGTTCTCGTTCCAGTTGATGATATCGATCTTCTCACCGCGCAGCTCATTTACGATGGCATTGACTCTGGCACCGTTGATGCCGACGCAGGCTCCTACGGGATCTACATCCGGGTTATTGGAATAAACAGCCATTTTTGTACGGCTGCCTGCCTCACGGGCGATGCATTTGATCTCTACTGTGCCGTCACGTACCTCGGTAACCTCAGACTCAAAGAGGCGTTTTACCAGCTCCGGATGTGTTCTGGATACCAGGATCTTCGGTCCTTTGGAGGTATCCTTTACCTCAAGGATGTAAACCTTGATCCTCTCGGTGGGACGGAATACCTCGCCCTTTACCATCTCGTTTTCATTGAGGATCGCATCTACTTTACCTAAGTTTACGCTGACATTCTTTCCAAGGTAACGCTGTACGATACCGGTCACAACGTCACGTTCTTTTGCGTAATACTCATTATAAAGCACCTTTCGCTCTTCCTCGCGGATCTTCTGAAGGATCACGTTCTTTGCATTCTGGGTTGCGATACGGCCGAACTCTTTGGAATGGATCTCCACATTCACCGTATCTCCCAGCTCATAAGTGGAACGGATCATTTTTGCCTTGGAAAGGGCGATCTCTGTCACATCATCGGTAACCTCTTCCACAACGGTCTTCTCAGCCCATACATGGAACTCACAGGTCTCCGGATTGATGCTTACTTTTACGTTGTCAGCTTTGCCGAAATTATTCTTACATGCCTGGATCAGGGACTGCTCGATCGCTTCCAGCAGCGTATCTTTGCTGATGTTTTTCTCTTTCTCCAGAAGTGTCAGCGCCTCCAACAATTCATTATTCATTTTGAAAATTCCTCCTTCACTCAGAAATCGAAAGCCTGCCGAATCAGCGCGATATCCGTCCTGGCAAATTTCATTTCTGTCTCTTCTAATTCAATAGTCACGGATTCTTTATCATATGCTTTCAGGATACCGGTAAATTCCTTCTGTCCCTCTATGGCACGGAAGGTACGCACTTCTACTTCCTCTCCAAGATTTCTCTGGAAATCTTTTTCCTTTTTCAGGGGACGGCCAAGTCCCGGAGAGCTGACTTCCAGGATATAGGAATCTTCAATAAAATCCTCTTCATCCAGTTTGTCACTCAAAGCACGGCTTATCAGCTCGCAGTCATTGATGGCGATGCCGCCCGGTTTGTCGATATACGCCCGAAGGTACCAGCTTCCGCCTTCCTTCACATACTCCACGTCTACCAGCTCAAACCCGTTCTCCTCCATCATGGGAAGCAAGAGTTCCTCCGTCTTTTTTTCATACGTCTCTCTTTTTGTCATCTGCGCCACCTTTCCTGCCCTGTCATATGGAAAACTCTCCTTTGACAGTAAAAAGAGAGTGGACGAAACGCCCACTCAACTCTAGTTACAATATTATCAATTGCATTATAACACCCTGTAAAGGAAAAAGCAAGTGCAAAAAAGGAAAATCCGCGTTAAATCCGGGTTTTTACTCCCTTTGTATCTCTTTTTCCGATGCGGAGACGGTTCAGATGCACTTCTTTTTCTTTGTAAAGAGCAACCGCATCGCCGCCGGCTGTGAGATAATATACATTTTCTATAAAATCATCATCCGCAAGCTTCATTCCGCGGACGCCTACCGCATTTTTCTTTTTCATCGGGATCTCTCCCACCGGGAAGCGCAGGAAAAAGCCCTGATGGGTCTGAAGCACGATCTGCTCGTATTCTCCCAGAAGTTCCACAGAGATCAGTGCATCGTCCTCATTCAGCTTGGTCGCCGCAATACAGCGTTTCGCCACATCCAGCTCAATGCCCTCCATCTGTTTGAGCATTCCCTTTTTCGTAGCCAGAAGAAGTACCGCGTATTTCAGCTTCTGCAGGCTCTCCACTGCCACCACCTGCTCACTGCTGCTGTCGTAATTACAGAGATTGTCGATGGGCTTTCCTTTATCCCGGAATTTTCCGTATGGAAGATCCAGCACCTTGATCAGATGCTGCCTTCCGCTGTCCGTAAGAATGGAGATCTTATCCGTATTCATAACGGAAAGCACATATTTGCTCTCTGCATCTGCCGCTTCCTTGTTCCGTTCATAAACAGACTTATCCACCGTTCTCGCATAACCGAAACGGTCCATAAGGAAGACCACTTCCATCTCTTCGACCTTTTTCTCCTCGAAAACAGCCTCCGCCGCATTCTCAATGCCTGTCTTCCTGGGGACGGCATACTCTTTTTTCACCGCATCCAGCTCTTTGATGATGACCCGGGCCATGGATTTGTAATTGTTCAGGATATCCTGGTACCTGTCAATGTTTGCCAGAGTCGCTTCATGCTCCTTCATCAGGGCTTCGATCTCCAGTCCGATGAGCTTGTAAAGACGCATCTCCAGAATGGCTGTTGCCTGATTTTCGGTAAAACGAAGTGTTTTTGCCGCTTTCTCAGAAGCTTTTGTCTTAAACCGGATCCCTTCCGTGACACCGTTTACCAGACACTCTTTTACCTGTTTCTGGCTCTTGCTTCCCCGCAGGATCTCGATGATCAAGTCGATGCAGTCACAGGCCTTGATCAGTCCCTCCTGGATCTCCTTTTTGGCCAGTTCTTTATTCAGAAGCGTACGGTATTTTCTCGTAGCCAGCTCAAACTGGAAATCCACATGGTAGTCAATGATCGATTTCAGGCTCAGAGTCTCCGGTTTTCCGCCGGCTACTGCCAGCATGTTCACGCCAAAGGTATCTTCCAGGCGGGTCTTCTTATAAAGCATGTTGATGAGATTATCCACATCGGCGTTTTTCCTGAGCTCCAGAACGATGCGGATGCCCTCTTTGGAAGACTGGTTGGAAATATCCACGATATCTGTCGTGACTTTATTTTCCACCAGATTCGCCACATCATTTAAAAATTTACCGATATTGGCTCCCATCATGGTATAGGGGATCTCAGTGATAACGAGGCGGTCCTTCCCGCCTTTTCCCTTTTCCACTTCCACCCGGCCGCGCAGACGGATCTTGCCGGTACCGGTCTCATAGATCGAAAGGAGGTCATCTTTGTTTACCACGATGCCGCCGGTCGGAAAATCCGGACCTTTGATATATTCCATCAGCTCCCGGTTGGTGATCTGGTTATTCCGGATCACCGCCTTTACCGCGTCAATGACCTCTCCGAGATTGTGGGGCGGGATGCTGGTAACCATACCGACAGCGATTCCGTCGGAACCATTCACCAGGATATTCGGGACCCGTACCGGAAGCACCGACGGTTCTTTCTCCGTCTCATCAAAGTTCGGTACAAAGTCTACCACATCCTTGTCCAGATCCCCCAGGAAAATCTCCTGCGTGATCTTCTGAAGCCGCGCCTCGGTATATCGCATGGCTGCAGCCCCGTCTCCTTCGATCGAGCCGAAGTTTCCGTGACCATCCACCAGAGGCAGACCTTTTTTGAAATCCTGAGCCATGACTACCAGAGCTTCATAAATAGAAGAATCCCCGTGCGGATGATATTTACCCATGGTATCGCCGACGATACGGGCACATTTCCGGTAAGGTCTGTCATAGCGGATACCCAGCTCATACATATCATAAAGGGTACGCCGCTGTACCGGCTTCAGTCCGTCCCGCACATCCGGCAGAGCCCTGGCAACGATAACGCTCATGGCATAATCAATATAGGATTTCTGCATAATATCCGAATATTCTGTTCGGATGATCTGTTCTTTTTCCATTTTTCCGTTCTGCCTCCTTAGATATCCAGTTCCGCATCCTGAGCATGCTCATAAATAAATGCCTTACGGGGCGGTACTTCTGTTCCCATCAGCATTTCCGTCACATCGGAAGCCATTCTTCCATCCTCGATCTCCACCCGCTTCAGAATACGGGTGGCCGGATCCAGCGTGGTCTCCCAGAGCTGCTCCGGATCCATTTCTCCCAGACCTTTATATCGCTGAAGGATAAAGGAACCCTTATGCGTCTTCCGGTAACGTTCCAGTGCTTTGTCGTCGTAAAGATACTCTTCCTCACCTTTACTGGGGATTGCCTTGTAAAGAGGCGGCATGGCAAGATACACATGACCTTCATAGATCAGATCCGGCATAAACCGGTAAAACAGAGTCAGCAGCAACGTGCTGATATGAGCTCCGTCCACATCGGCATCTGCCATGATGATGATCTTATCGTAACGGAGCTTCGTGATATCAAAATCATTTCCGTACCCTTCAGAAAAGCCGCAGCCAAACGCATTGATCATCGTTTTGATCTCCGCATTGGCCAGAACCTTGTCGATGCTGGCCTTTTCCACATTCAGGATCTTTCCGCGGATCGGAAGGATCGCCTGAAAGTTCCGGTTCCGGGCAGTCTTTGCAGAGCCGCCGGCAGAATCTCCCTCTACGATAAAGATCTCGCAGATCGAAGGATCCCGGCTTTCACAGTTTGCCAGCTTTCCGTTGGAATCAAAGGAATATTTCTGCTTTGTAAGCATATTGGTCTTTGCCTTTTCCTCTGTTTTACGGATCTTGGCCGCTTTTTCCGCACAGGCGAGGACACTCTTTAACGTTTCCAGATTCCGGTCAAAATAAAGGACCAGTTCTTCACCTGTCACCTTTCCGGCCGCCTTGGCAGCATCCTGATTGTCCAGTTTGGTCTTGGTCTGACCTTCGAAACGGGGATCCGGGTGCTTGATGGAAACCACCGCCGTCATACCGTTACGGATATCCGTACCGGTAAAGTTATCATCCTTTTCTTTCAGGATCCCCAGTTCTCTGGCATACGTATTCATCAGAGTGGTAAATGTGGTCTTAAAGCCGGTAAGATGCGTTCCGCCTTCTGCATTGTAGATGTTATTACAGAAGCCTAAAACCGTCTCATGGAACTCATTGACATACTGCAGCGCACATTCCACGGTAATGCCGTCCGCCTCACCCGTAAAATGGATGATCTCTGTCACAGTCTCTTTGTTTTTATTCATATCACGGACAAAGCCGGAAAGTCCTTCCGGTTCGTGAAATTCTTCCGTCTCGTTTTTCCCATCTCTTTTATCTGTAAAAGCAATGGTAAGGTTCGGATTCAGATAAGCAGTCTCATGGAGCCGGCTTTTTACCTCTGTGGCAGAAAAACGGGTTTTCTCGAAAATCTCCGGATCCGGGAGAAAATGGACCCAGGTTCCGGTCTTCCGTGTCTTTCCGATCACCGGAAGCAGACCGTCTTCCAGCTCCACCACCGGAATGCCTCTCTCGTACTTGTCATAACTTACCTGTCCGTCCCGGCTGACCTTGATCTCCAGATAGGTAGACAGCGCATTCACAACAGAGGAGCCTACGCCATGCAGGCCTCCGCTGGTCTTATAGGCCGCATTGTCAAATTTTCCTCCGGCATGGAGTGTCGTAAATACCAGCCGGGCTGCCGACATTCCCTTTTCATGCATCCCCACCGGGATACCACGGCCGTTATCATTCACTGTGGCAGAGCCGTCCGCCTCCAGCGTTACCTCGATCCGGTCACAAAAACCGGCCAGATGTTCATCCACCGCGTTATCCACGATCTCATAGATCAGATGATTCAGTCCCTTGGTGGACACGCTGCCTATATACATACCCGGACGCTTCCGCACTGCCTCCAGGCCTTCCAGGACCGAGATACTGCTGGCGTCATAAGTGGTCGTCTTTGCCATAGTCATTTCCTTTCCAAACATATTTTCGTTTTTTCAAAAAGCGCACTTACTATCTAACTACATTTTCCCGAAAAAAGCAAGCGAAAATTCAGCCGGACCTCAAAAGAGATCCGGCTGTTCGCCTTCTGATTTCTACGGACATTCACGCTCCGCTTTCATGATCTGCTGTGAAAACAATTCCTTATGCCGGGCTCAGAGGAGTCAGGCGGATAAGCTTACAGGGCCGGGGATCCACTGCACTGTCCAGATCCTTTGCCGAAGCTTTATACCGGATACCGTCATAATAGAAGTAAAAGACTGCCTTCGAAGAAGAGGTCACCCGGAAAGAGCGGTAATCCTTTCTTGCATAATAGGCAACTACAATATTCCGGTCATTGTTGTTATACGGAGGTATGGTTTTGCCCTTCAGCCAGCCAAGCTGATTTCCATTGCTGCTGTTGATCTTATCCACATCAAGAAGATAGAGATTCTGCCAGCTCTGTCCCGGCGTCTGAAGAACGATCTTGTTGGTCAGAAGTGCACTTCTCTTTCCAATAACCGTAAATCCAATCTCCGCAATGTGCTCAGATTCCTCTCCGCTCACGCCAAGTGAAGCGACTACCACCGGAGCCTCTGCCACCCGGAGCTTGCACACCCGACTTGCCAGGCGTTTTCCGTTTTTCAATACATTGACACTGATGACGGCATTTCCGCGTCTTCTCGCGGTAACCGTTCCCCTTGATACGGTCGCTACGGAAGGTCTGCTGGATTTCCAGACAAGAGAGACTCCCTTCGGCAGACCATATACACGAAGCCGCAGCTTCTGTTTCTCTGTCAGGACCAGTTTGGTCCGGCTTAATTTTACCGCTGCTTTCGTATGTAAGGCGTTCTGCGGCAGACAGGCCAGCAGAAACAGCAGACTCACAAAGATCAGCAGACGGCTGCAGCATTTCTTTTTTCCACTCATAAAAACTCTCCCTTCCATTATAGAAATCATGCGGGCTTCCAGCAGAAAGCCCTGGTTCCTGCGGACTTCCGGTCCCTGTTCCAAGCCGGAGATCTGCAGGGTTCTGCATAATTTCATTATACACGAAAGGGAGAGTATTTTTCAATGCCTATTGCTGTTATTTTGACAGTTCGTCACGAACCTCTTTGAAGCATTTTACAATGTAATCGATATCTTCTTTGGTGTGGGTCGCACAAACCTGGGTACGGATCCTTGCTTTTCCCTTGGGAACTACCGGATAGGAGAAAGCTACCACATAAACGCCTTTTTCCATCATGCGTTTTGCGTATTCGCCGGCCAGACGCTCTTCATAAAGCATTACCGGAACGATGGGATGTACACCCGGGATGATATCAAAGCCGGCTTCTGTCAGCTGATTTCTGTAGTAAGCTGTGGTCTCTTCCAGATGGTCACGAAGGCTGGTATCCTTCTCAAGGATATTGAAGACTTCCATGCTGGCACCTGCGATAGCCGGAGCCAGAGTGTTGGAGAAGAGGTAAGGACGGCTTCTCTGACGAAGAAGATCTACGATCTCCTTCCGTGCGCTGGTGAATCCGCCGCTGGCTCCGCCAAGAGCTTTTCCGAGTGTACCGGTGATGATATCCACTCTGCCCTGTACGCCACAGTATTCCGCAGTTCCACGACCGGTTTTTCCGACAAAACCGGCAGAATGGCTGTCATCAACCATAACCAGTGCATGGAACTCATCTGCCAGATCACAGATACCCTTCAGATCTGCAATGATACCATCCATAGAGAAGACACCGTCTGTAGCGATGAGTTTGATCCTTGCTCCTGCTGCGTCAGCCTCTTCCAGTTTTGCTCTTAAATCAGCCATGTCGTTGTTGTGGTAACGATAACGTTTTGCTTTACACAGACGAACACCGTCGATGATGCTGGCATGGTTCAGCTCATCACTGATCACCGCATCCTCTGCGGTAAGGATGGTCTCGAAAAGACCGCCGTTGGCATCAAAACAGGAAGAGTAAAGGATGGTGTCATCCATTCCAAGGAAGGATGAGATCCGTTTCTCCAGCTGTTTGTGAATGTCCTGGGTTCCGCAGATGAAACGAACAGATGCCAGTCCGTAGCCCTTCTCATCATAGGTCTTCTTGGCTGCCTCGATCAGGCGTTTGTCATCTCCAAGACCCAGATAGTTGTTGGCACACATATTGATCACTTCTCTTCCGTCCTCCAGTTTTACCTTTGCTCCCTGGGGAGAAGCGATGGGTGCCTCACCTTTGAAAAGACCTGCCTCTTTGATACCTTCTACTTCTTTTGCGTAAATATCCAAAATATCCTGTTTTACTGCCATTTTCCTTTGCCTCCTAACCTTAAGCTTCCTCTTCCAGTTTCGTCCAGTCAAGGATTACTTTTCCGGACATACCGCTGTTCATAGCTTCAAAGCCTTTTTCAAAGTCACGTACATCAAAACGGTGTGTGATGATATCATCCACATTCAGTCCGCTCTGAAGCATGGTAGACATCTTGTACCAGGTCTCCCATACCTTACGTCCGTAGATACCACGGATCGTCAGACCATTAAAGATCACCTTTTCCCAGTTGATACGGGCATCTGCTCTCTGCAGTCCCAGAAGAGCGATCTTTCCGCCGTTCTTCATGTTATCAACCATGTTGTTGAAACCAGGCTGGCTTCCGGACATCTCCAGTCCTACGTCAAAGCCTTCCTTCATGCCGATCTCTTTCATCACATCGGTCAGATTCTCTTTTGCCACGTTGACCGTTCTGGTCGCACCCATTTTCTTTGCCAGATCCAGACGATAATCGTTCATGTCTGTGATCACAACATGACGGGCTCCCACATGACGGGAAATAGCTGCTGCCATGATACCGATCGGACCGGCTCCTGTGATCAGGACATCCTCACCTGTCATATCGAAAGAAAGTGCTGTATGAACCGCATTTCCCAGCGGATCGAAAATGGAATAGAGCTCCTCACGGATAGAGGGATCGCAGTGCCATGCATTTGCTGCCGGAATTACCAGATACTCAGCAAAAGCACCGTTTCTGTTCACGCCTACACCCTGAGTGTTTTTGCAGAGGTGCTTCATACCTGCCAGACAGTTCCGGCATTTTCCGCAGACGATATGACCCTCACCGGATACCAGATCGCCTACCTTGAAGCCTTCCACGTTCTCTCCAACCTCTACAATCTCTCCCACATACTCATGACCTGCAGTCAGACCAACCGGAATCGTGTGCTGTGCCCAGTCATTCCAGTTATAAATATGTACGTCTGTTCCACAGATCGCCGTTTTGTGAATTTTGATCTTCACATCATTTTTTCCCACCATCGGTACCGGTACTTTTTTCATCCAGAGACCTACGTCTGCTTTTTCTTTTACCAGTGCCCACATCATTTCACCCATTACCTTTTCCTCCTTAACTGCCGGAAGGGGGGCTATTGCTCCGTTCTCCACCGTCCTGAAAATCCCCCGAAATTCCCGGTGTCCCTGTAACGAAGTCCCCTTACACGTCTTCTTTTCCTTACTGTTTAAGGTGATTTCATCATAGCAGATAGGAGAAAAAAAAGCAAGCATTTTTCCGTGTCTTGCGTACATTTTTTCTTATTTTGTTTTTCTCTCAGATACACGTACAAGTGTCGCTGATTTAAAGACAACGCTGTTTCGCTGATGTTCTAAACGGTTGCGGAATTTTCATGAAAATGCGACTTTCAAAAAAATTTCAAAAATTTTCAAAAAAGTGCTTGACATTTCCCGGTTCAT
>CAKRQP010000023.1:0-24723 GCA_934393555.1 uncultured Lachnospiraceae bacterium | reverse complement strand
CATCATGAAAAAATTTGTTTGCAGAGAGGACTATCCTGTTGTTCAGACGGAAGCAGGCAAGCTTCGTGGATACGAATGGGATGGAAGTGTCATTTTTAAAGGAGTCAAATACGCGGATGCGAAGCGTTTTATGCGTCCGGAAAAGGTACAGCCCTGGGAGGGGATCAAGGACGCCAATTCCTATGGAATGGTCTGCCCGCTGATGACGCAGGACCGGCCAAACAGTGAACTCCTTGTTCCACATATGTACTGGCCTATGGATGAAAACTGTCAGTCACTGAATATCTGGACGCCTTCTATCGACCCGGAAGCAAAACGCCCGGTCATGGTCTGGCTCCACGGAGGCGGTTTCTCTGCCGGTTCTTCCATTGAACATATCACGTATGAAGGTGCCAATATGGCAAAACACGGAGATGTGGTCGTGGTGTCTCTGAACCACCGGCTGAACGTGCTTGGTTATCTGGATCTCTCCCCCTTTGGAGAAAAGTATGAGGCTTCTGCCAATGCAGGAAATCTGGATATCATTGCAGCTCTTCAGTGGGTGCGTGACAACATCCGCGGTTTTGGCGGAGATCCGGACAATGTGACCATTTTCGGCCAGTCCGGCGGCGGGGCAAAGGTCTGGACGCTCATGCAGATGCCTGAGGCAGACGGTCTGTTCCATAAAGGAATCATTGAGAGCGGCGTGTACTGGCTTCAGCGGGATGCGGAAGAACAGGATGGCAGAGAGATCGTGACGGCTATGCTGAAAGAACTTGGCCTTTCAGAAGACCAGGTGGAAGAACTGGAGACGATTCCCTATGCAAAGCTTGCTGAAGCTTATCTAAAGACCTCTCCTGCCGTTGCGGCAGCGGGCGGTTACATAGGAAATATGCCTCATGTCGGAAAAGAGTATCTGGGTGATCCGGTGCAGCATGGTTTTACGGAGCATGCAAAGACGATCCCGCTTCTGATCGGAACGGCACTTGGCGAGTTTGATTTCGGACCGGCTATTCCGGGAAAACACAGCATTCCAAGAGAAGAGGCTATTCAGATGCTGAAGAAAAAGTATGGAGAACACACGGAAGAACTGCTGGCTCTTTACGAAAAAGCGTATCCGGGTAAATCTCCGGTGGATCTTCTTGCAGTGGATACCATTTTCCGTCTGCCCACCATGGAGTTTATCAAAGAACGTTCCAAAACACCGGAAAGTGTCACTTATTCCTATCAGCTGACGTATGAGTTCCCGCTTCTGGACGGTAAGATTGCATGGCATTGTTCGGAGATTCCTTTCGTTTTCCATAATACGGAGCTGGCACCTCTCTTTAATAAAGAAGGAGAGACCGATAAACTGGAAGAAGAGATCTTCGGAGCCTGGATAAGTTTTGCAAAGACCGGAAAGCCGGTGATCGAGGGCGTTGACTGGCCGGCCTGTACAGAAGGAGACGAACCGGTGATGATCCTGGATGTCGATTGTGAGATCCGTCATAACGTGGATCATGAGCTGGTTCCGCTGGTAGAAAAATATGGAAAAATGACGTGGATGGATTCAGAAAATATCCAGCACTGACAGAGATAAAGGAGGATTTTTTAAAATGACACAGTTTTACGGAACGCTGACTCCGGAAAAAACGGAGCGTGAAGAAAAAAACATGCAGCTGGTGAGAAAAGGAGCCGGCGAGTGCATGGTACTTCTGGAAAATGACGGCGCTCTGCCTTTAAAAAATACCGGAAAGATCGCTCTTTACGGAGCGGGAGCAAGACATACCATCAAGGGCGGTACCGGTTCCGGTGATGTCAACTCCCGTGAAGTCATCAACATCGAACAGGGACTGAAGGATGCCGGTTTTACCATTACGACAGACCGCTGGCTGACGGCCTATGATGAGCTTCTCAAAGAGACAAAAGCAGCTCATCAGGCAGAAGTAAACCGTCTGGCGGAGGAAAGACAGCAGCCGCCGTTTATCATCGAGTTTGAGCTTCCCTTCAAAGAACCGGATCTTCAAGCCATCACGGAGGAGGATGTGAAAGCCTCCGACACCGATACGGCTGTTCTGGTGATCGCCAGAAACTCCGGAGAAGGCGCGGACCGCTGGAATAAAAAAGGGGATTATCTGCTCAATGACGGAGAAGTAAAAGCTCTGGAATTTCTGGGCGCTCATTATGAGAAAACCATCGTACTTCTGAACATCGGCGGAATCATTGATGCCACAGTCCTTAAAGAAACAGCAGGTATCAATGCGGTCCTGCTCACCGGTCAGCTGGGCAATTCCGGGGGCTTAAGCGTGGCAGATGTGCTTACGGGCAAACAGGTTCCATCCGGAAAACTGACGGATACCTGGGCCAAAGCATATGCCGACTATCCGTCCTCCGAGGGCTTCAGCCACAACAACGGAAATATTGATGATGAATACTATACCGACGGCATCTATGTGGGTTATCGTTATTTTGACACCTTTGGCATCGAGCCGCATTACTGCTTCGGTTACGGAAAAGGCTACACGGATTTTGCCATCGAAAACGTGAAAGCAGTTGTCGAAGGTTCCGGCGTAAAAGTAACTGCCAGGGTCACCAACACCGGAAAAGCGTATGCCGGAAAAGAAGTTGTCCAGGTATATGTTTCCGCTCCGGAGGGGGCTCTGGAGAAACCGTATCAGGAGCTGAAGGCATACAAGAAGACCGCTCTTCTCGCTCCGGGTGAAAGCGAGACAGCAGAGCTTACCTTTGCACTGAAAGATATGGCCTCTTATTCCGAGGAGAAAGCCGCCTGGATCCTGGAGCCCGGCGAGTATCTCATCCGTGTGGGCAACAGCTCCAGAAATACGCATGTTGCAGCAGTTCTGACGGTGGAGGAAGAGAAGCGGACCGAGCAGCTGAAGAATCTCTTTAACGGGGACAAAGAGCTGAACGAGATCTCCGGAAAAGGCCGGAAAGCCTATACCTATGAAACAGAAGCGGAGGAAATAAAGAACGCAGAGCGTATCCTTGTTCCTGCTGACGCTGTTGAGACTCGCACCGTGGTTTATCAGGAAGCACGCCCCATCCTGACTACAGATAAGACAGAAAAGCTGACGATCCAGGATGTCATTGACGGAAAAGCAACTGTGGAAGAGCTGGCTGCACAGCTTACCGTGGAAGAGCTGGCAGATCTCTGTGTCGGAACTCTTCGCACCAGTATGGGCGGCGATCCGGAGGGAAAAGACAATGTGATCGGAAATGCCTCTGCTACCGTACCGGGAGCTGCAGGAGATACTTCCTCCATCATCTGGGAGAGCCGCGGTGTGAAGAATCTGATCCTGGCAGACGGTCCTGCAGGTCTTCGTCTCCAGCCTCTCTTTAAGACGACAAAAGAGGGAACACTCCTTCCGGGAGGCGAAGGCATGGGAGACATCTTTGCTCCCTTTGATGAGAGCAGGATCCCGGCAGATGCGGTCGACCACTATCAGTACTGCACGGCCATTCCCATCGGAACCGAACTGGCTCAGACCTGGAATCCGGAGCTGATCGAGGAGATCGGTTACATGGTGGGAAAAGAAATGCAGGAGTTCCATGTGGACCTCTGGCTGGCGCCGGCTCTGAACATCCACCGGAATCCTCTCTGCGGAAGAAACTTTGAGTATTATTCCGAGGATCCGCTGATCGCCGGAAAATGTGCGGCTGCCATGACGCTTGGCGTACAGAAGGATGGCAAGGGTGGTACGACCATCAAGCATTTCGCAGCGAACAATCTGGAGGATAACCGGATGTTCTCCAACAATCATATGAGTGAGAGAGCACTCCGTGAGATCTATCTGAAAGGCTTTGAAATCGCAGTCAAAGAATCTCAGCCGCTTTCCATCATGACCTCCTATAACCTGATCAATGGTCTTCACACGGCAAACAGCCATGACCTCATTCAGGCGGCTGCCCGTGATGAGTGGGGCTTTGAGGGAGTTGTGATGACGGACTGGTTCACCTCCCAGGATGTGCCTGCCATTTCCGGAGCAGGTCATATCTATCCGATCTCTGCTTCCACCGGCTGTGTTTATGCGGGAAATGACCTGCAGATGCCGGGCTGCCAGAAGAATGTGGATGATATCGTAGAAGCGGTAAAGACCGGAAAAGAGCTGGACGGCTATCGTCTGACGCTTGGTGATGTACAGTTCTGCGTTATCAACCTGCTCCGTGTGGTTGCAAAAGTGATGAAATAACTTTCCTTAGGATTTGAGTGTTTACAGACAGCCAGTTATAGTGTTAAACTATAGCTGGCTGTAATTTTTTCGGATTAACACATTTTCCAGAAAAGTGTTATAGTAGATTCCATCGAAGAAAGGAAAGAAAAGAAATGGCAGAGATTTTAATCGAGAACGTTTCAAAGTCTTATATTTCGAAAGACGGCTCGGTGCAGGCTCTGAAAAATGTAAATCTGGCCATTGAGTCGGGCGACATTTTCGGAATCATCGGAATGTCAGGAGCAGGAAAAAGTACCCTGGTCCGCTGTATGAACTTCCTGGAGGTGCCCACGGAGGGTACGGTTTCCATCCGGGGAAAAGCGTTAAGTGACCTGTCGGAAAAGGAACTTCGTAAAGAACGGGAAAAGATCGGAATGATCTTTCAGCATTTCAATCTGCTGATGCAGAAAACCGTTCTGGAGAATATTTGTTTTCCATTATATATTCAGGGCAAACGAAAAGGGGAGGCCCGGAAAAGGGCTATGGAGCTTCTCAGGATCGTAGGACTTGAGGACAAGGCGAAGGCCTATCCGGCACAGCTCTCCGGAGGACAGAAGCAGAGGGTAGCCATTGCAAGAGCACTGGCATCCGACCCGAAGATCCTGCTCTGTGATGAGGCCACCAGTGCACTGGATCCCCAGACGACCTCATCTATCCTGAAACTTTTGGAGGAGATCAACCGGAATCTTCAGATCACGATCGTCATCATTACGCATCAGATGTCCGTAGTCCGTGAGATCTGTACCAAGGTTGCCATCTTAAAAGACGGCGAGGTGGTAGAGGAAGGTTCTGTAGAAGAAATCTTCAATCATCCCAAGTCCCAGGTAGCGAAGGAACTGATCCTCACCGACGGAAGCCAGGAAACAGACCTGAAGCCTCTGATCCGGAGCGGAGACAAAGTCCGGATCGTATTTTCCGAGAACTCGGCATTTGAGCCGGTGATCGCAAATATGATCCTGAAATTCCATGAACCGGTCAACATTTTAAAAGCCGACACGAAAAACGTGGGTGGCGTTGCAAAGGGCGAAATGATCCTGCAATTCCCGGGTGACAGCGAAAAGGCGGAAGCCATGAAGCAGTACTTAAGGGAACGCGGACTTGCCATTGGGGAGGTGACGGACAGTGTGGACTAAAGAAGTAGTGGATATGATCCTGAAAGGAATCCAGGAAACGTTGTATATGACGCTTTTGTCCACGTTAATGGGTTACGTCATCGGACTTCCTATGGGAGTGCTCCTGGCAGTATCTGATAAGGAAGGTTTAAAACCGAACCGGGTGCTCTACCGCATCCTGGACGTCATTGCCAATATCGTGCGAAGCATTCCGTTTCTGATCCTGCTGATCTTACTGATTCCATTCACCCGTATGATCGTTGGAAAAAGCTACGGTTCCACAGCTACGGTAGTGCCGCTGGTCATCGCGGCCGGCCCCTTCATCGCCAGAATGGTGGAATCTTCCTTAAAGGAAGTTGATGAGGGTGTCATCGAGGCAGCCCGTTCCATGGGAGCCAGCAACTTAAGGATCATCATGAAAGTGCTCCTGGTGGAGGCAAGAACTTCCTTAATTAACGGAGCAACCATTGCAGTAGGAACCATCCTGGGCTACTCAGCCATGGCAGGAACCATTGGCGGAGGCGGACTGGGAGATATCGCGATCCGGTACGGTTATCACCGCTACCAGGCAGATATCATGGTCGTCACGGTAGTACTTCTGGTCATTCTGGTACAGATTTTCCAGATGATCGGAACAACCCTGGCCAACCGGCTGGACAAGAGAAGATAAAAAATAAAGCATATATAAGAGGAGGAAACTATTATGAAAAAATTACTTGCAGCAGCATTAAGCGGCGTTCTGACCGCAGGCGTTATCCTTGGAGGTGCCGGTCTTTCCACAAAGGCAGCAGAAACTGAGACAGAGACCGCAGGCGATCTCACACCGATCAAAGTAGCAGCATCCGCAACCCCTCACGCAGAGATCCTGGAGCAGGCAAAACCGATCCTGGCAGAGGAAGGATATGACCTTCAGGTAACTGTATTTGATGATTATATCATGCCCAATGAGGTAGTAGAGAGTGGTGATCTGGACGCCAACTACTTCCAGCATCTTCCTTATCTGGAGCAGTACAATGAGGAAAAAGGCAGCCATCTGGTAAGCGTAGGCGGCATCCACTATGAGCCCTTTGGAATCTACCCGGGAACCAAATCCAGCCTTGATGATGTGGCTGACGGCGATTCCGTTGCAGTTCCGAATGATACCACCAATGAGGCAAGAGCTCTCCTGCTTCTCCAGGATAACGGTCTGATCAAACTGAAAGACGGTGCAGGTCTTACCGCTACCGTAACCGATATTGAAGAGAACCCGTACAACCTGGATATCGTAGAGCTGGAGGCAGCACAGGTAGCCCGTGTGGTTGATGAGACTGCTTATGTGGTACTGAATGGAAACTACGCTCTGGCAGCAGGCTTCTCCGTAGCAAAAGACGCTCTGGCTTATGAGAAATCCGACTCTGAGGCAGCCAAGACCTACGTAAACATCATCGCCGTAAAAGAAGGCAATGAAGAGAATCCGGGCGTTCAGGCTCTGGTAGATGTTCTGAAATCCGATGAGATCAGAAACTACATCAATGAGACTTATGACGGAGCCGTTATCCCCTACGATGACAGTGAGGCTGAGACCGAGACTGAGACCGGTTCTGAGGCAGAAAGCGAAACAGCAGCAGAGACCGAGACAGAAACAGAGACTGCAGCTGAGTAAGCAAAAAACAGAATATAAGATTTACAGCCCGTGCATCGGAAAAAAGGATGCACGGGCTTTTTTCTGTATAAGCATAGCTTTCTGGCGGATTGTGGGCTATAATAGCCGTAGCTGAAGCACAGGATTTTCAAAGCATACAGTAAAGCGGGAAGAAGAGCGGAGCAAACCGGAAAGCTGTAGTGGAGGAAATCGAAGAAAATCTAAAACCAGGAGGCATATTTCATGCAGAAAAATCAAGACAGCAGGCTGGGAACAGAGAACATCACGAAGCTGATGATCTCGCTGGCGATCCCGGCTGTGCTGGCGCAGATCGTAAACGTACTTTATAACATTGTAGACCGGATCTATATCGGCCGGATCCCCGGTGTGGGGGCTGCGGCGCTTACTGGTGTGGGAGTCACTTTCCCGATCATTACCATCATCTCTGCCTTTTCCGGCTTTGCCAGCGGAGGAGGCGCACCACTGGCATCCATTGCCCTGGGCCAGGGCGACCGGAAACGGGCAGAAAGGATCCTTGGAAATGCCGCATCGCTGCTTCTGTTCTTTTCAGCGCTTCTGATGCTGTTTTTCTTTGTCTTTCAAAAACCGCTGCTGTATCTTTTCGGGGCCAGTGACAATACCATCGGCTATTCCTCGACCTACATCAGTATTTATCTTCTGGGTACGGTTTTTGTGCAGCTGGCGGTAGGCCTGAACACGTTTATCAGCTGTCAGGGACATGCCAGGACAGCTATGTGTTCCGTGCTGATCGGCGCAGTTGTAAACATTGCACTGGATCCGCTTTTTATCTTCGTTTTTCATATGGGTGTGGCCGGAGCCGCTGTGGCAACGATTCTTTCCCAGGCTCTCAGTGCCGCCTGGGTCCTGAAGTTCCTCTGCTCTGGGAAATCCGGCATCCGCCTGAGGCTGTCCGGTATGCGGCCGGATTTTGCTCTGCTCCGTCAGGTGATGGCACTTGGCGTTTCTCCCTTTATCATGGCGGCTACGGAAAGTGCCATCACCATTGTGATGAACCATGGCCTGCAGGTTTACGGAGGAGATCTTTATGTCGGATCCATGACGATCCTTCAGAGTGTTTTACAACTGGTTTTTGTACCGATCAACGGCTTTACCACAGGAGTGCAGCCCATCATCAGCTACAACTTCGGTGCAGGTTCCTTTGACCGTGTAAAAATGACCATTCGCCGGATGATCTCCGTCACCTTCCTGGCAGCCTTTCTGTATGTGGTCTTTGCCATGCTCCGTCCCGGCGTCTTTGCCAGATTGTTTACCACAGATGAGGAACTCATCGCCCTGGTAAAAAAGGTTTTGCCGGTCTATCTGTGCGGAATGTCTGTTTTCGGCATCCAGAGCGGTATCCAGAGCTCCTTTCTGGGGCTTGGCCAGGCGAAGATCTCTCTTTGCATTGCGCTTCTTAGAAAAGTGTTCCTGCTGATCCCGATGGCTTTGATCCTGCCGCACTTTTTCGGTGTGATGGGCGTGTATTACGCAGAGCCTGTAGCTGACCTGATCTCCGTTGCGATCGCTTCAGCGCTGTTCCTTCTGAACATCAGGAAGATCCTTTCCAAAGAGATGCTGGAGAAGGTGACGCATACGGCATAAGCAGACCGGATCTGTCTTGCAAAAGTGCAAAAAAAGTCATGAAATACGAAAAAAAAGACACTGTTTTTTCATGCAGGATTGTGATAATCTGAAGATAAAATAAGCATTCCCCCGCTTCAAGTGCGCGGAGCACTAAGCGGTGGGGCAGCGGATTGCGAATGTCCGCTTTACAACAGGATCTGCAGGCTTTCGGGGGCTGAAAGCTTCCATTAAAAAGTCGGGAACGATCTGTATCATCATAGACTTACAAGGAGGAATTACAGCAATGGAAAAATGGACAAGAGCAAACTACCAGCCGAATCTTCCACTGGGCGGAGACGGCAGAAAGGTGACAGCCTGTGCGGAGCATCTGGCTCTGGCGAGAAAAGCCGGAACGGAAGGCATGGTGCTTCTGAAAAACGCAGGGAAGCTTCTTCCTCTGGCAAAAGGCTCCAGACTGGCACTTTTTGGCAAAGGCGTTTTTGATTATGTAAAAGGAGGCGGCGGAAGCGGCGATGTAACGGTTTCTCATGTGAGAAATCTCTACGACGGCCTCAAGGAGGAAAAAGGTCTGGCTGAGATTTACGAGCCGCTGGCAGATTTTTACCGGGAAAATGTAAAGGAGCAGTACGCCGGCGGAGCCGTTCCGGGGATGACCGTGGAACCGGCCGTTCCGGCAGAGCTTTTCGACGGTGCGGCAGCGTTTACGGATACGGCGCTGATCGTGATCAGCCGTTTTTCCGGCGAGGGCTGGGACAGAAAGAGTGTCCGCTATGAAGGACAGGTCTCTGATGAGAGACGTCAGTCGGAACTCAGTGAAAAAATCTTTCAGGACAGTGATTTCTGTCTGACGCATGAAGAAGCAGCACTCGTTGCAAAAGTAAAAGAACGCTTTGAACGGATCGTTGTGGTATTGAATGTGGGCGGTATGGTAGACACCTCCTGGTTCATCGACGATGAAAAGCTTCCGGCTGTGCTTCTGGCATGGCAGGGTGGAATGGAAGGCGGCCTTGCCATGGCGGACGTCCTTATGGGAAAAGTCAGCCCCTCCGGTAAACTTTCCGATACCTTCGCAGGAAGTCTGGATGATTATCCTTCCACAGCAAATTTCCACGAGTCTCCCGATTATGTGGAGTACACCGATGACATTTATGTGGGTTACCGGTATTTTGAAACCATGAAAGACGCAAAAGAGAAGGTCAATTATCCCTTTGGCTACGGTCTTTCCTATACAGAATTTTCCATTGAGCCTGTCTGGAGCGGAGAAAAAGAAGGCACCGTGTTTGTCAATGTACAGGTGACAAATACCGGTGATTTTCCGGGAAAAGAAGTCGTGCAGCTTTATTACGGCGCACCGCAGGGGCTTCTTGGAAAACCGGCCCGTGTCCTTGGGGCTTTTGAGAAAACAAAGGAGCTGAAGCCCGGTGAGACAGAGACGCTTGTCCTTACGCTCCCGACGGCAGCCATGGCTTCCTACGATGACCTTGGCAAGGTACAGAAATCGGCATATGTCCTGGAAAAAGGAGAGTATCATTTCTATCTGGGAAATTCCGTCCGTGATGCAGGTCTGCTGGATTTTGTCTGGACCCTTGATGAGGATCAGGTGACGCTCCAGCTTACGGAAAAAATGGTTCCCTCCCAGTTAACGAAAAGAATGTTGGCAGACGGAAGCTTTGAAGAGCTTCCGCAGAGAACGCCGAATGACTTCATGGAGAACGGCCTTGGCTGGCCGGAGTATGAGGTGGAAGGAGATGCTCCCGCAGTCCGTGCAAGAGCCCGTTACAAGCTCTGGGGACAGGAAGCAGTAAAAAAGATCATGCTCATCGATGTGGCAGAAGGCCGTGCCTCTCTGGATGAATTCATGGCTCAGCTGACGGATCGTGAACTGGCAGAGCTTCTTGGCGGACAGCCGAACACCGGCGTGGCCAATACCTTCGGCTTCGGAAATCTGCCGGAGTACGGTGTGCCGAACCTGATGACAGCCGATGGTCCTGCGGGCCTTCGTATCGCTCCTCAGTGCGGTGTCTGCACCACTGCATGGCCCTGTTCCACCATGCTTGCCTGCACCTGGAACCGCAGCCTTGTAGAGGAGGTCGGAGCGGCAGCCGCCAGAGAAGTGAAAGAGAATAATATTTCCTTCTGGCTGACACCGGCCGTAAATATCCACAGAAGTCCGCTCTGCGGCCGTAACTTTGAGTACTATTCCGAGGATCCTTATCTTACCGGAGAAATGGCTTCTGCTATGGTGACCGGTATCCAGTCGCAGAAGATCGGAGCCACTGTGAAGCATTTTGCCTGCAACAATAAAGAAACCAACCGGAAAAACAGTGATTCCCGGGTTTCTGAGCGTGCGATCCGTGAAATCTATCTGAAAGCCTTTGAGATCATCGTGAAAAAGGCAGATCCCTGGGCAATCATGTCTTCCTATAACCTGATCAACGGCCACCGGGCTTCCGAGAACAAAGATCTTCTCACCGGAATCCTCCGTGACGAGTGGGGCTTCCAGGGACTGGTAACGACAGACTGGTGGACCAAGGGAGAACATTACAAAGAGACACTGGCCGGAAACGATATCAAGATGGGAACCGGCTATCCGGAGCGTCTGATGGAGGCTCTGGAGAAAGGACTCCTTACCAGAAAAGATCTGGAGATCTGCGTAGAGCGTGTACTGAAGGTGTTTATGAGAGCAGAATAAGATAGAAACTGAGAAGGGGCTGTCGTCCGATCATCTATTTTGATGATTTTGCGACAGCCTCTTTTTATGAACAAAAAAGTCAACATCTCTGAACTACTAAAAATCCCTGGATTTCTCAAGCTTTTTCAAAATTTTGGGAAAGTGTGCAACACACCTGTATGAAAAGCGATGTGAACATGAAAAGAAAAAAGTTTACAAGATTGAACAAAAGTACTTGACTTTTTCGGAAAAAAGTATAAATATTACCTTATAACAACCAAACGGAGGAAAATACTTATGACTAAGATTATTGGCAACAGCCTGCCGAACATGCCCTGGCAGGACAAGCCGGCCGGAGAGATCATGCCGGTATGGCGTTATGACGCAAACCCGATCATCGGCCGCTATGAGCAGAAGCGCTCCAACAGCATTTTCAACAGTGCAGTCGTTCCCTTTGAAGATGGCTATATCGGTGTGTTCCGCTGCGACAGCCGTTCCATCAGCATGGACATCTTTGTTGGAAGAAGTAAGGACGGAATCAACTGGACCATCGAGGATGAACCGGTAAAATTTGAGGGAGCAGATCCGGAGATCCTGAACCGTGAATACCGCTACGATCCCAGAGTCTGCAAGATCGACGACCGTTACTATGTGACCTGGTGTAACGGTTATCATGGTCCGACCATCGGTGTGGCTTACACCTATGATTTCAAGAAATTCGTTCAGCTGGAGAATGCATTCATTCCCTTCAACCGTAACGGGGTTCTTTTCCCGAGAAAGATCAACGGCTACTACATGATGATGAGCCGTCCGAGTGATACCGGCCATACACCGTTCGGTGATATCTTTGTCAGCCAGAGTAAGGATATGGAGTTCTGGGGACGCCATCGTTATATGATGGGAGCTTACAAGGGAGATGCTTCCGCATGGCAGAGCACCAAGATCGGTGCAGGCCCGGTTCCCATCGAGACAGATGAGGGATGGCTTCTGATCTATCACGGCGTACTGACCACCTGTAACGGTTATGTATACCGTATGGGCTGCGCACTGCTGGATATCGATGAGCCCTGGAAAGTGAAATACCGTTCCAAGGATTACATCATGGCTCCGACGATGCCTTATGAGTGCATGGGCGATGTTCCCAACGTGGTATTCCCCTGTGCTACCCTGGCTGATGCGGATACCGGAAGGATCGCGATCTACTATGGCTGTGCCGATACCGTGACCGGTCTGGCATTTACCACCGTAGACGAACTCATCAGCTATATGAAAGAGAACAGCTTATAAAAACGACTGAAAACATGAGACCGTGACCAAGGCTGCCTGCGTACAGGTGTGTACATAGGCAGCCTTTTTTAAAACAGGAGAAATTGGAATGATTAAATTTGCCAAAGAGCGGGTAAATCTGATCTGCAATCAGTTAAAAGGCTGGTCCATCGTGCAGAAAGTGCATCTGGACAGCATGCAGGTCAAAGAAGGATGCTTTATCACTCCGGCGGAGGCTGACGCTGCTCCGGGCGAGTGGAAAAATTTTGACATGGGAAAAGATCACTGGTACGGTCCGGACCGTCATTACTGGTTCCGGACAGAGGTGACGGTTCCGGAGAGCTTTGACGGAAAAGAGCTCTGGCTCCGGATCCACACCGGCCTGAATGACTGGGACGACGGACGGAACCCCCAGTTCCTCCTTTTCATCAATGGCCAGGTGATTCAGGGACTCGATATCAACCATCGTGAGGTTTTTGTAAAAGCCAACGCGAAAGCAGGCGAGACCTTCCGCATGGATCTTCAGTCCTACACCGGAACCCTCCACGACGAGTTCCACCTCATCGTGGATCTGGAGGAGCATGACCGGAAGCTCCGGAAAGCTTACTATGACATTGCAGTTCCTATGTATGGCCTGAACCGTATGAAAGAGGATGACAAGATCCGTCTGGATCTCGAGACGGCACTTACCGATACGATCAACCTTCTGGATCTTCGGATGCCCTACAGCAAAGAATTTTATGCGTCTGTGGAAGCGGCAGAGGCACACATCCAGGAAGCCGTTTATGAGAAAATGGGCGGTTATGAGGAAGTCATTGCCACCTGTATCGGACACACGCACATCGATGTGGCCTGGCTCTGGACAGTCGATCAGGTCCGTCAGAAATCCTGCAGAAGCTTTGCCACTGTTTTAAAACTCATGGAAGAGTATCCGGATTATCATTTCATGTCCAGCCAGCCAAAGCTCTATTCTTTCGTAAAAGAGCGTCATCCCGAGATGTACCAGCGGATCAAGGATCGCGTCAAAGAGGGACGCTGGGAACCGGAAGGCGGCATGTGGGTGGAAGCAGACTGTAACCTGACCTCCGGAGAATCCCTGGTCCGCCAGTTCCAGTTTGGTAAGAGATTTTTCAAAGAAGAATTCGGTGTGGAGAACAAGATCCTCTGGCTGCCGGATGTATTCGGCTACAGTGCAGCTCTTCCGCAGATCATGAAAAAATGCGGCATCGAGTATTTCATGACCACCAAGCTTGCCTGGAATGAGTTTGATAAGCATCCCTACGACAGTTTTCTGTGGGAAGGCATCGATGGAAGCCGCATCTTTACCCATCTGATCACGACCCTTGGCGTGGGTCAGTCCGAGAGCAGCTTCTTTACGACCTATAACGGCATGCTCCACCCGGATGCCATCATGGGCGGCTGGAACCGTTATCAGAATAAAGATATCAACAACGATATTCTGGTCTGCTTTGGTTACGGTGACGGAGGCGGCGGCCCGACCAGAGATATGATGGAAATGTCCGGTCGCATGGATAAGGGGATCAAAGGCATTCCCAAGGTCCGCCAGGCCTTTGCCGGTCAGTATTTTGACGAGCTCTGGGAGCGGGTAAAGGATAACAAAAGACTGCCGGAATGGGTCGGTGAACTGTACTTTGAATACCATCGTGGAACCTATACCTCCATGGCGAGAAACAAACGCTCCAATCGTAAGAGTGAGTATGCCATGATGGAACTGGAGCTTCTCTCTGTTCTGGCAGAGATGGCCGGAAAAGAGGCTCCTGCTTATCCGAAGAGCGAACTGGATCGCATGTGGGAGATGATCCTGACCAACCAGTTCCACGACATCCTGCCTGGTTCTTCTATTAAAGAAGTCTACGACCAGACGAAAAAAGAATACGCTGATATCGAGAAGACCTCCGGTGAGCTGATCGATGAGCGTCTGGCCAGTCTTACGGATGAGAAGGAAGAGGCCATTACGGTATGGAACACTCTGGGCCATGAGAGAAATGACCTGGTAGAGCTTTCTGCTTTCAGCGGCAGTGCACTGACAGACGGCGTGGATGTTTATCCGGTCCAGAAGACAGCAGACGGGGCAGTTGCCTATGTGAAGAGAATTCCTTCCAAAGGATATGTAGTTCTCCGCAGTGCGGAGGCGGCTCCGGAAGAAGAAACGTTCCGGATCGAAGAGCGTCCGGCAGGCGGATTCTGCCTGGAAACTCCGTTTTATGAGATCGCCATCAACGAGCAGGGTGAGTTCACCTCTCTGTTTGATAAAGAGAATGATCGTCAGGTGCTTCAGGACGGCAAGGCCGGAAACGAGCTTCGGATCTACGAGGACAAACCGCTCTGCTACAGCAACTGGAACACCGATATTTTCCATCAGGAAAAATCCTGGCGTGTGGAAAATGTCCGTTCCATGGAGTGGCTGGAAAACGGTCCGGTACGGGCAACGCTCCTGGTAGAGAGAGAGCTGATGGGCACCGTGATCCGTCAGAAGATCCATTTCTACGGTGAGGACAGAAGGATCGATTTTGAGACCTATGTGGACTGGAAATTCAGCGAGCACCTTCTGAAAGTCCATTTCCCTGTCGATGTACATACAGATGAAGCCACTTATGATATCCAGTTTGGTAACCTCACAAGAAAGATCCATGAGAATACCAGCTGGGATCTGGCGAAATTCGAGGTCTGCGGCCATAAGTGGGCCGACCTTTCCGAAGGAGATTATGGAGTCAGCCTGATGAACGACTGCAAATACGGTTTCTCCATGAAACATCGTGTCATGACGCAGACGCTTATCAAATCCGGTACTGAACCCAATCCGCACACCGACCAGGAAGAGCATTTCTTCACGTATTCCCTTTATCCTCATAAAGGAACCTGGAAAACCGGCGGTACGGTCCGGGAGGCACTGAACCTGAATGTGAAAGCAAGAGCCGTAAAGGGAGCCGCGGAAAAGGAAAACTGGTCCTTCTTAAGTGTGGATAAGGAAAATGTGATCCTGGAGACGGTGAAGAAGGCTGAGGACGGAAACGGAATCATTGTCCGTCTTTATGAAGTGAACAATTCCAGAACTTCGGTGACTCTGGCCTCTGCCGGAAAGCTTTCCGAAGCCAGGGAAACAGATCTTCTGGAAAATCCGACAGAAGAAAGAAAACTGGAGGTGACGGATCATACCGTTTCCTTCACCATCAAACCTTACGAGATACTGACTCTGCGTCTGCAGATGAAAGGATCTCAGAAATAAAAAAACAGCTGCTTCCCGATGCCTCAAAAAGCATCGGGAAGCAGCTGTTTCTGTTATTAATAGAAAAAATCCACTGGCATCATTTTATGATTCTGTAGAAGAACAGAAGAGTACCTTGGTGGCCAGATAAATGACCTCAAAGGGGTCATCGGGATGCTGGATCCGGAAAAGGATCTGGGTGGCCAGACGGAGTCCCAGTCCCATAGTGGGAACCTCTGCAGTGGTGAGGCTTTCCGAGAGCGGATTTTCGATATTCTTGTCAAAACCGGAGACTGCGATATCCTGCGGGACCCGAAGACCACGCTTTTCCAGAAGCTGGAGAAGAATACAGCCTACGTGGTCGTTGGCACAGACGAAAGCATCCGGCATTTTGGAAAGGCTTTCCAGAAAACTCTCGATCTCTTCCCGGTAAGTATCGATACCGATGGGAGTGGTCAGGGTCATGGAAGGATCCAGAGAGAGGCCATGATCATCCAGGGCTTTCAGAAATCCGTCATAACGCTGATGGTTGGATTTTGCATAAGAGATATCACCAATGAAGCCAAAGGACTGGCGGCCCTGTTCGATCATATGGCTGGTGATCTTGTATACACTGTTCTTGTTTTCCATGAGGATCATGTCACCGTTCAGTTCTTCCGGCGGTACGGAATCTGCCGTATCCAGAAAGACCTTGGGGATCCGGGCATCTGCCAGAAGATGGAGAAGCCTGGGATTGTATACATTGAGCACGATCATTCCGTGGACCGTACCGCCGGTGAGGGCGGGCGGGAGTACGTAGGATTCATCAATGGAAGTAGGAAGATATACATATACCAGATTGATGTTCCGGGAAGAAAATTCCTTTGCGATCTGATGGATGATATTCATCCAGAAGAGGGAAGTCTCCGGACGGCAGACAGCCACGGCGATATTTACCGGAGGCTCATCCTCCGGAAGCGGATCCAGAGGGAAATCCTCCGGAAATTCATAGCCGAGCTCCTGAGCTTTTGCGATGATCCGGCTTTTGAGAGAGTCGGAAACACCTTCGTGCCCGCTGAAAACCTTCCATACGGTTGTTCTGGAAATGCCAAGGGAAGCGGCGATCTCCTGAAGCGTTACTTTTTTCATGCGGTAACCGATCCTTTCGGTACACATTCCACTTTTCCGTTGGAATGGAGAAGAAGTACATGGTTGTCATTGGCTGCAGGGCAGGAGAGCAGGAAGGTACGGCTGGTGGTCTCCACGGTGATGGGAAGATCTTCACGAAGAGAAGTATTTGCTTCGTTGGGTGCAAAGTTTTTCAGTGTTTCCTTCAGCTCGTTTAAGTCATTGCTGAAGCTTCCTTTTGTATCCAGAAGGATCTGCTCGGCATAGTAGCATTTCCGAAGCTCCCATTTCCGGTATTCATCTTCGGGAATGGCGTAATCGCTGCGGCCGGGATCTTCCGAGAAGAAGACAAAGCCCCACTGTTCCGGATAATGGATGTTGATCACACCGGTAGGAGCCCATACCCAGTTGTCTTCGGGAAGGACCTTACCGTTTTCATCGGTGCGCTTCTGGTAGGAATGGTCTTTCACATCGGTTTTCCACTGGACACGGGAGAAGTTTACGCGGTAATATTCGCCGTCTTTCGGGGCACGGCGCTCCTTCAGACATTCCGTGATGGCTGCGAAGGGGATCACAACCTCCACGCTCCAGGTCTTGTTGTCTGCATCCGGATCGTTGATGGAACCTTCTACATGAACAGCCGTCTGAAGACCGTGGATATCATAACCGTTCAGGGCATCGCCGTTGTCACGGTAAGCTACGGGCAGGAAAAGATCCCAGACCGTGTTCAGCACGTTCATTTCAAATTCATAATACTGGGCGGTGTCAGAATCCGGGTCAATGAAGATCTCGAAATCGTTATCCTGGAAAATGACATCATCTCTTCTGGTTACAGTGCCCCAGATCTCGTTGCCGTCCAACTGGGCAGCGAAGTAGAAATTTTCATCATCCCAGAGCATTTTTGCCCGGGTGAGAAAACGGGGAACCGGCATGTGGCTGCCCTCAATATCGAGAAAAGCATCCGTAAAAGGAGCGTTCTCCCAGAAGGGTTTGTTGATGTTTCCGTCCAGCTGGAAGGGTTTTTCTGCCCTGCGGCAGATGTAAACCGGCGGTTTAAAATCCACTGCCGGGATGGGAATTCGAATCTGACTCATAGTGAAATACCTCTCTTTGTTTTCTGTAGATGTTCAGAAGTGCAGGCGGCTTTGCAGAGTGGGAAAAACCGCATATCTCCCGTTAGTTTCTATAACGCTATCATAACATTTTGTTGCGTGAAAAACAACAAAATGAACGAAAAAAAATTTTTTGTGGACATAATCTAAAAAAAAAGGTATGATGACACCATCATGTGAGCGCCTGAAGCGCAGAAAGAGGAGGAAGCATGGAAAAATATCAGAATGCAGCTCTTTCACCACGGGAAAGAGCAGAGGATCTTCTTGGAAAAATGACAAGGAAGGAAAAGGTGGGCCAGCTGAACCAGCGGCTTTACGGCTTCCGCATTTATGAAAGAGACGGCGAGAAGGTCACATTTACCGACGAGTTCTATGAGGAAGTGGAAAAAATGGGAGGCCTTGGCGTTTTATATGGTTTCTACCGGGCGGATCCCTGGGCAGATAAGGATGAGAAGACCGGGATCACACCGGCACTTGCGAAAAAAGCCTACAATTCCCTTCAGAAATATGTGCTGGAGCATTCCCGCCTGCACATTCCGGTGATGATGAGCAGTGAGTGTCCGCATGGCCATCAGGCTCTGGGCGGCGGCCTGCTTCCGGTCAACCTGGCAGCCGGGGCGACCTTCGATCCGGAGGCTTTGAAAAAAGGCTATGAAGCCTGCGGCCGGCAGCTGAGATCCGGCCATGTGGAACTGGCACTGATGTCTGCGTTGGATGTGCTGCGTGATCCGAGATGGGGCAGAAGTGAGGAATGTTATTCCGAAGACCCGTATCTTTCTTCTCAGATGGCGGCAGCGGCGGTGACCGGCATGCAGTCGGAAGGAGTCAGCTGTGTTGCCAAGCATTTCTGCGGTCAGGGAGAGACCACCGGAGGAGTCAATGCCAGTGCGGCGAGGATCGGAGAACAGGAACTTCGGGAGATCCATTTTCCTGCCATGCAGGCCTGCTGCGATGCCGGTGTGGATGGCGTTATGGCTGCCTATAATGAGATCGACGGCGTTTACTGCCACAGCAATCCCTGGCTTTTAAGAGATGTGCTCCGGGAAGAGATGGGCTTTCAAGGCATTGTCATGGCCGATGGCCTGGCTGTGGACTTCCTGAAAAATACAGAAGGTGATACCCTTCATGCAGGGGCAGCGGCACTCAAAGCCGGCGTGGATGTAGGGCTCTGGGACCAGTCCTTTTCCAGACTGGAGGAAGCAGTGGAAAAAGGGCTGGTGGAGGAAAAGCTTCTGGATGAAGCAGTCCTGCGCGTGCTGGAGCTGAAGTTTAAACGAGGTCTTTTTGAGCATCCTTATATGGAGGAGGATATGCTGGAGGCAGATGAGGCAGGGATTCCTGAGGCTTCCTTAAGGCTTGCGGAAGAATCGGCGGTTCTCCTGAAAAATGAGGCCCGGGGAACAGCAGCACCTGTCCTTCCGCTGAAAGACTGTTATCAGAAGATCGCCCTGATCGGTTATCATGCGGCGGACCGGTATGCCATGCTTGGAGACTATACGCCGCCGGTACCAGAAGATGCCTGTGTGACGATCCTTTCCGGTATGAAAAAACAGGCGCCCGCCGGCGTTTCTGTGGAATATGCCATGGGCTCCGGTTTCAATTCTTCTGATGAGGAGGAACGGAAAAAAGCACTGGAGCTGGCAGAAAGAAGTGATGTTATCGTCGTGGCGGCCGGAGGCTCCTCTTCCCGTTTCGGCGGAGCGGTCTTTGATGGAAACGGAGCCGTCTCCAAAGAGAGCGGAAGCCTTTCCATGGACTGCGGAGAAGGGATGGACAGCGCCATGTGCCATATTCCGGCTGCCCAGGAGGAACTGATCCTGGAGCTTTCCAAACTGGGAAAACCTTTGGTGGTGCTTCTGATCGCTGGAAGACCTTACTGTATAGAAGAGATCGAAAAAGCTTCCGATGCGGTGCTTTATTCTTTTTATCCGGGACCCATGGGAGGAAAAGCCCTGGCAGACCTGGTTTATGGAAACTGCTGTCCTTCCGGCAGACTGCCGGCCTCCCTTCCGCGCCATGTCGGACAGCTTCCTGTCTATTACAATTCCAGGTCTTCTTCTACCGCGGCCTACCGGGATATGGAAAGCCTGCCTCTCCACACCTTCGGCGAGGGCCTGAGCTATACGGAATTTTCCATTTCTGATGTCAGGACTGCTTTTGTGGAAACAGAGGAAAAGCATTTGGATGCGGATGCCGGGATACGGGTAAGCTTCCGGGTTAAAAATACCGGAGACCAGAAAGGGACGGCTGTTCCCCTGCTTTTCAGCCGACGGCTGCAGGGAAGTCCTGTTCCCAGAGTGAAGGAGCTGAAGGCTTTCACCAGAGTAGAACTGAAGGCAGGAGAAGAAAAAGAAGTTTCCCTGACGGTAAAGAGAAGTGCGCTTGATCCGGTGAAGGTGCCGGGGCGGAGAGCAGACCGGGCAAATCGGGTGCTTCTGATGCTCACAGAAGGAAAAGATGAGTGCTGGAAAGAAGAAATGATACTTTAACGTGTGTGGAGATGCGGATGTCTCCAGTATTTGCTTAAATTTCCAGTTGACATGTTCAAAACAATGCGATAATATAAAAAACAACAAGTGAACAAAACAGTTGAAACTGTTAAAACATTAGGAAAAACGGGCGCAAAGAAGCGTAAAAACTTCTCTGCGCCCTATTTTTTATTCTTTTCTTTGGGCAATATAGTGAAAAAGCGATAACCGAATTTGTGAAAAACACCAAAAAGTGTAAAGAAGTGATAAAATGTAGTTGACAAAAAGTGAACTAAAACTTAAAATAAAAACAACAAAAGCCCTAGTAATCCACGAAAAATGTAAACTGGATTGGTAACATTATACAAAACAATATATTTGCTAAAGAGAATACAGAATAAGAATGTTCATAATGTTCACTTAACGGAGTACGATGCCGGAGGGCAGTTACAAAAGCAACACAAATCCATAAAGGAGGAGAAACACATGAAAGCAAATCAAACCAAAGTGAAAAAGAAAGGCCGTACGGTCAGAGCTTTCAAGAGAGATCTGTCGCTCTGGCTGTTCTGTGTGCCGGGTGTGGTGCTGACCTTTATCTTCAGCTACATTCCCATGTACGGTATCCAGCTGGCCTTCCGGAGGTACAATGCGAAAGCCGGTATCCTGGGAAGCCCGTGGGTAGGTCTTTACTACTTCCAGAGGTTCTTCTCATCCCCGTATTTCGGAACAACCATTAAGAATACCTTGATCCTGAGCTTATATGGCCTGATCGTATCCTTCCCGCTTCCGATCATCCTGGCTCTGATGCTGAACTCTCTCCGGTTCAAAAAATACCGTAAAGTCATTCAGACCGTAACCTACGCACCGAACTTCATTTCTACCGTAGTTATGTGTGGTATGATCACCTTGTTCCTTTCCCCGTCGATCGGTGTGATCAACCAGATCATGAAATCCATGGGTATCGATACCGTGAACTTCATGGCGAAGAAAGAGTACTGGAGACATATTTATGTATGGACCGGCGTATGGCAGAGTACCGGATGGAGTTCCGTTATCTACTTTGCGGCTCTGGCAGGCATCAGTCCGGAGCTTCATGAGGCGGCAAAGGTTGACGGAGCGACCAAGTTCCAGCTGATCCGTTATATCGATCTTCCGTCTATCCTTCCGACAGCAACGATCCTTCTGATCATGAACTGCGGAAGCATCCTTTCCATCGGATTTGAGAAGGCTTACCTTCTGCAGAACAGCTTGAACGGAAGCGTATCCGAGATCATTTCCACTTATGTATATAAGGTTGGTCTGGTAAATAACGATATGTCATACTCCACAGCCATTGGTCTTTTCAACACCGTTGTAAACCTGGTGCTGCTGATCATTGTGAATAAGGCATCCGACAAGATGTCAGGAAACAGTCTGTGGTAGGAGGAAACTGAACATGAAAAAAGAAAATTACAATATGAAAACAAAACCTGTAAAGCGATGCAGGGAAGATGTGATCTTCGATACGGTCATCTTCATCATCCTGACGCTGATCCTGTTTGTTGTGGCCTATCCGCTTTACTGGGTTATTATTTCTTCCTTCAGCGATCCGACAGCTGTATCTGCCGGTAAGGTTCTGCTCCGTCCCATGGGTTTTACCCTGAAGGGATATGCAGAGGTATTTAAAAACAGTCAGGTCATGAGGGGCTTCTTCAACTCCATCGTGATCACCTTCGTTGGTGTCTGTGTAAACCTGGCAGTTACCCTTCCCACCGCTTATGCGCTTTCCCGTGACAATTTCTCCGGAAAGAAACCGATCACCGTATTTTACATGATCACCATGTTCTTCGGCGGCGGAATGATCCCGACTTACCTGGTTGTTAAAAACATGCAGCTGCTGAATACGATCTGGGCGCTGGTGCTTCCGGGCTGCTTAAGCGTATACAACATGATCGTGGCAAGAACTTTCTTCAAATCCAATATTTCCGAGGAGCTTTATGAGGCGGGTGAGATCGATGGCTGTACGCAGTCCAGATTCTTCTTCCAGATCGCACTGCCGCTGTCCAAAGCGATCATCGCGATCATGGTCCTCTATTATGGGGTTGGCCACTGGAACAGCTATTTCTCAGCTCTGCTTTATATTTCCGATCAGGATAAGTACCCCTTACAGCTGGTACTGAGAAACATTCTGATCACCAACCAGACGGCTCTTTCACAGACGGCTACCACCGCAGCAGCACGTGCAGCCCTGCAGGAACAGCAGCAGCTCATTGATGTTATGAAATATTCTCTGATCATCATCAGTAGTGTGCCGGTCCTGATCATGTATCCGCTGGTACAGAAGCATTTTGTAAAAGGTGTTATGATCGGTTCTGTAAAGGGCTGATACACCGGAAACTCTTAACGATTTATTTTCCGCCGGCGTCTGACAGTACGAACCCAGTCATCCCATAAAGGATGTCGGCGGTATGATAAATGGAACATTTTATTATGAGGAGGACAAAACAATGAAAAGAAAAACCGTTGTCGCTTTACTGGCAGCTTCCATGATCTTAAGCATGGCAATGCCCGCAGCAGCAAGTGATTCCACCGAGGAAACCACAGAAGTTACTACAGAAGCAGCTACAGAAGCAGCTACAGAAGCAGCAGCTGAGGCAGATGCGAGTCAGCCGATCACCAAGGCAGAAGATCTGGATCCGACCGTCGCAGCAACCACCGCTGAGACCACACAGGAGCTTCCGCTGGTAGCGAACGAGGGAGATGCAAGCTTCTCCATGTTCGTAGATGATTCCAGTGCTACCGGTGAGTTCGTAATGATGGACGAGCTGAAGAAACAGACCAATGTAGACGTTGAGCTTCGTCTGTTCCCGTACGAGACCGCTACCGAGAGACTGAACCTGGATCTGAACTCCGGTGACTACGCAGACGTTATCGCCGGCTGGACCTTAAGCGATAACCTGATCCTGACCTACGGTGTAAACCAGGGTGTATTTGTTCCCCTGGAGGAGTATTTCGAGAACTCCTGCCCGAAGATCACCGAGATCCTGAACCTCAAGGGTGTCAGAGAGAAAATGACTGCTCCGGACGGACATATCTACAGCATTCCTTATGTAGTAGAAGATGATCTTGTTGGTTATACACCGTACATCAACGGCCAGTGGCTGGAGAATCTGGGTCTTGAGATGCCCACCACCACCGATGAGTTTGAGGCAGTTCTTCAGGCCTTCAAAGACCAGGATGCCAACGGAAACGGAGACACCACCGATGAGATCCCGTTCTCCACAGACCCGAACAACAAACACATCGAGGCAATGGCTGGTTACTTCGGAATGCCGATGAACAAAAAAGGTCTGGCAATTGTTGACGGTGAGACCGTATACGGCGGTGTCAGCTCCAAATACCGTGAGTTCCTTTCCTGGTTCAGCGGCATGTATCAGAAAGGTCTGATCGATACCGAGCTTTATACACAGGACAGCTCCACCTGGGAAGGAAAAGGAAGCAGAGATCTGTACGGCGTATCCATCGCTTACGGAAGCAACGAGTTCTCCGGTATTGCACAGGGACCGGAGAAGAGTGTATGGGACGTTCTGCCGGTACTGAATACCGAGAACGGCGGTATCTGGCTGCGTGATACCAGTGGATTCAGCGTATACAGAACCCAGGTTGTTGTAACCGACAATGCAGAGGATCCGGAACTGATCTGCCGCTGGTTTGATAATGCATTCTCTCTTGAGAACGGTATCGGAATCTCCACCGGCCCGGTTGGCACCATCGTTACCAAAGAGGATGACGGCTATCATGTAATCGATAAATCCACTCTGTCCGAAGAGGATCAGGAGAAATATTCCTGGGCAAACCTGTGGCCGCAGGCAGTTTCCAAATATATGCCGGCTGGCTTCCGTCTGGTAGAGGCAAATCCGAACTACGATGAGAAAGATGCTGTAGAGAAGACATATGAGCCGAACCTGACTGAGGGTGTTATCGAGGAAAACTGGATCGATATGGACAGCATCGATACTTATGCAGATATCAGCACCGCTATCAAAGACTACTTTGAGCAGCAGCAGGCTATGTTCGTAGCAGGTGAGCAGGATATCAACGATGACGCTACATGGCAGGCATATGTAGATGGCATGTACGCTCTGGGTCTTGAGGACTGGCTGTCCATCCAGGGTATCGATACCATCGCTGAGTAAGCGTAACAGAAACAACCGGGCGTAAGCCCGTTGGGCCGGTCTCCTGCGCGGGGGATGGCCGGCCGGTGCCCGGTAAGTGGGGACTGATCCGGGATTTATCAAACGGACGAGGAAGTCCGGAATAAAAAGGCATATTATACTTTGACGTGTAATATGCCTTTTTTCATGAA
>CAKRQP010000022.1:0-25294 GCA_934393555.1 uncultured Lachnospiraceae bacterium | reverse complement strand
CGCGCAGACCAGATCGTAGCCGCTGTGGATGAAGACGGCAAGGTTACTTCTGTAGATATTGTTGATGACGAAGATAAAGTCATTGAGACAGTAGCGATCAGCGACAGCGTTGTAGCAGACGCAGAGAAGGTCGTTGAAGCCGGCGAGCCGGATCCTGCGGACTACGGTGTATGGGTACCGGGCGTTCCGGTTGTGCTCGAGAGTGGTCTGGATGCCATCGGCTGTGCAGACTGGCTGAAGGGGCTGATCCTTGACGGTATCGTAGCCGGTGTCGGAGCTGTTTTAGGCTTCGTTCCGCAGATGCTGGTACTGTTTATTTTCCTGGCCTTCCTTGAGGCTTGCGGTTACATGGCCCGTGTTGCATTTATCATGGACCGTATCTTCCGTAAATTTGGTCTTTCCGGTAAATCCTTCATCCCGATGCTGATCGGTACCGGTTGTGGAGTTCCGGGTATCATGGCTTCCCGTACGATCGAGAACGACAGAGACCGTAAGATGACGATCATGACTACCACCTTTATCCCCTGTGGCGCAAAACTGCCGATCATTGCACTGATCGCAGGTGCTCTGTTTGACGGTGCCTCCTGGGTAGCTCCGAGTGCATATTTTGTAGGTATCGCAGCGATCATCTGCTCCGGTATCATCTTAAAGAAAACAAAACTCTTCGCCGGAGATCCGGCTCCCTTCGTTATGGAGCTTCCGGCCTACCATATGCCTACCGTCAGCAATGTACTGAGAAGCATGTGGGAGCGTGCATGGTCCTTCATCAAAAAGGCCGGCACCATCATTCTCCTTTCCACCATCGTTCTGTGGTTCCTGATGAACTTTGGCTGGGTTGACGGTTCCTTCGGAATGCTGGAGGCAGAGCAGCTGAATGACAGTATCCTTTCCAAGATCGGAAGCATCATCGCACCGCTCTTTATCCCGCTTGGCTGGGGCGACTGGAAGATGGCAGTTGCAGCAGTTACCGGTCTGATCGCAAAAGAAAACGTAGTAGGTACCTTTGGTGTTCTCTTTGGATTTGCAGAGGTAGCAGAAAATGGTAATGAAGTTTGGGGACAGCTGGCAGGCAGCATGACCCAGATCGCAGCTTACTCTTTCCTGGTATTTAACCTCCTGTGTGCACCGTGCTTCGCAGCTATGGGTGCGATCAAGAGAGAGATGAACAATACGAAATGGTTCTGGACCGCGATCGGTTATCAGTGCGGACTTGCTTATGTGGTTTCTCTTTGTATCTATCAGCTGGGTAGTCTCTTTACCGGCGGCGGTTTTGGTATCGGAACGGTAGTAGCCATCCTTCTTGTGATCGGTTTCATCTATCTTCTGGTAAGACCCTATAAGGAGAGCAAGACTCTTACGGTGAACGTAAAGACAACAGCAAGATAAAATCAATCGGAATGAAGCGCAAAGGATCCGTCTGACGGAAAAAACAGATATGGAAACATGGAAAGTGAGGTGTCCTGCAGAATGGGAACAGTAATCGTAGGGCTGGTAGTAGTGATGGTTGTAGCATTGGTGGTGCGCAGTATGGTCCGTGACAAGAAGAACGGAAAGTCTCTGCAATGCGGCGGTGAATGTAAACATTGCGGATGCCACTGTGGAAAGTAAAGCATGTAAGCCTCTGGAGGTGTGAAAAATTGCCGAAGAATTCCGGAAAAAGGAAACCAGGAAATCAGGGAGATTATAAAAGAACACAGATGCAGAAGGATCTGATCATCCAGAAACTGAAAGAACAGGGGCTTCGCATTACCAAGCAGAGACTGATCCTTCTGGACATCATTCTTGAAGAAGACTGCTCCTGCTGTAAAGAGATCTATTATAAAGCATCTCAGAAGGATAGCAGGATCGGTTCCGCTACCGTGTATCGAATGATCAATACACTGGAGGAGATCGGAGCGATCAGCCGGAAAAACATGTATAAGGTTGACTGCAGTCCGGAGTGCAGAAAGGAAAACGCCTGCACCATTGAACTGGAGGACAACACGGTGATCGAATTAAATGAAGAAAAGTGGAATCAGATCATCCGTACCGGTCTGGCAGCCTGCGGCTATGCCGCAGACGGTCAGAAAGTCCGGAGCATCACAGCCCGGTCAAGAACACGGGAATGTGTGGAGGCTTGATAAAAGTTTTCTGAAAAATACCGCAAAACTGACGAAATCAGGTTTTGCGGTATTTTTTTTGAAAAAAATATATTTTCTAATCTGCAAAAGGATGTTACAATAAGAATACAAATGTCCGGTCTTGCCCGGGAAAGGGGAACAGGAAATATGAACGATGTGCTGATTATCGGAATTGCCGGAGGCTCCGGAAGCGGTAAGACAACTCTGACCAATCAGATCGCGTCACAGTTTCAGGAACATGTGACGGTCTTGAAGCATGACAATTATTATAAGGCTCATGATGATATGACCTATGAAGAGAGAACCAATCTGAATTATGATCATCCCAATGCCTTTGATACCGAGCTGATGATCGAGCATCTGAAAGAACTGAAAGCAGGTCATCCGGTCCAGTGTCCGATCTATGATTATAAGGTTCACAACAGGAGCAAAGATACGATCACGATCGTTCCCAGCAAGGTTGTGATCGTGGAAGGAATCTTGATCTTTGAAAACAAAGAGCTTTGTAAGATGATGGATGTCCGGGTGTTTGTAGATACGGATCCCGATGTCCGCCTGATCCGCCGGATCCAGCGGGATGTCATGGAACGGGCCAGAAGTCTGGAATCCGTCATTAACCAGTATATCAATACTGTAAAGCCCATGCATGAGCAGTTTGTGGAGCCCAGCAAGAAAAATGCCAATATCATCATCCCCGAAGGCGGTTATAATAAGACTGCCATGGAGATGCTTCAGAATCATATCAACAGCCATCTGAAACAGACGGCACAGGAAATACGGTAACGGCCGGCTTTTGCCGGATTGTTTATAAACAAAAAGGAGGAATTCAAAAAATGAAAAAAAAGGTATTAGCAGCAGTTTTATCTCTGTCCATGATTCTTTCCACTGGAGTGGTTGCCATGGCTGACGAGGCAAAGGATCCTGCAGACGTAAAGGTGGGAGTTATTACTGATGTCGGCGGCGTAAACGACGGTTCCTTCAACCAGTCCGCATGGGAAGGCCTTACGAGAGCAAATGAGGAACTGGGCATCACCACCAACTATCTGGAATCCCATACCGATTCCGATTATATTCCGAACCTGGAGACCTTCATCGATGAAGAGTATGACCTGATCATCTGTATCGGATACCAGCTGGCTGATGCAATGCGCGAGGAGGCTGAAGCAAATCCGGATCAGAAATTCGCCATTGTTGATGATGCAACCTGTGCAGATCTGGACAATGTTACCTGCCTGATGTTTGAGCAGGCACAGGCTTCCTATCTGGTAGGTTATGTGGCAGGTCTGACGACCAAGAGCAATACCATCGGTTTCGTTCTGGGTATGTCTACCGGTGTCATGAACCAGTTCGGCTATGGATACTGTGCAGGTGCACTGGATGCAAATCCGGATGTCAAGATCCTTCAGAACAATGCAAACAGCTTCGGCGATACCGCAGCAGGAAAGACCGCTGCAAACAACATGATCGCTGACGGCGCAGATGTTATTTTCCATGCAGCAGGCGCAACCGGCCTTGGTGTGATCGATGCCTGCAAGGAAGCCGGTATCTGGGCAATCGGTGTTGACTCTGACCAGAGCGTGGTAGCTCCGGACACCATTCTGACTTCTGCCATGAAGCGTGTGGACAATGCCTGCTACGATGAAGCAAAAGAGATCCTGGAGGGCGGCTTTACCCAGGGTATCCAGACCTTCACACTGGCTGACGGCGGCGTGGATATCGCTCCGACCACCGACAACATTGATCCGGAAGTCCTGAAGAAGGTAGACGAAGTAAAAGAAAAGATCATTTCCGGCGAGATCGAAGTACCGACAGACAAAGAGTCTTTCGATGCAAAATATGGTGATGTTTACCAGCTGGATGACTGATGCTTATTAAATAAAAGAAACGGATCCGGGCAGAGAGGCTTTTGTGCCATACTCTGCCCCTTTTCCGTGACAGGAGAGGATTTTTGATGAGAGATATTGATATGGAACGGGTAAACGGGACGAGAGAGAAAATGCTGGAAACGGTAAAAAGTCCTGTGCTGACGCATGAACAGAAGGTAGCTGCGATGGCAAACCTGGCAGATTCCCTGCTGGAGGTAGTGGATCTTCCGGAGGGGCTTCATGACCTGATGGATCAGCCGATCGACTCCAAATGCATCTGCGACCTGGCAGAGGGTCATGCACCGCTTCGCCCCAGGTATATCATCCCGGATTATGGGAAATTTATGAGAGAAGGAAGTAAATTTCTTCAACTGGATCCGCCGAAGGATCTTTTTGAAGCGTTGAATTCCCTTCTGATCTTTTACAAGCATGTTCCCAGCGTGACGAATTTCCCCGTATATCTGGGTGCTCTGGATGAGCTTCTGGATCCATTTGTACAGGATATGGATGAAGAACTGGCGAAAAAGATGATCCGCCTGTTCCTGATCCATGTAGACCGCACGGTTCTGGATTCCTTCTCCCATGCCAATGTGGGACCGAGAGATACCAAGGCAGGAAGGATCATCCTGGAGGTGGAAGCAGAGCTGGAGCAGGCTGTACCGAACATTACGATGAAATATGACGAAGATATCACATCGGATGAATTTGCCCTTATGGGGATCAATACCACTTTACGCAGCGCAAAACCAAGCTTTGCAAATCATAAGATGTTCAAAAGCGAGCTGGGTGAGGATTATGTCATTGCCAGCTGCTACAACGGGCTGAAGCTCGGCGGCGGTTCCTATACGCTCTGCCGTCTGCTCCTTGGCAATATTGCAAAACGCGCCTCCAGTGTGGAAGATTTCAAGAAGAACCAGCTTCCTTATGTCTGCCGGGTGATGGCCGACTATATGGACGCACGGATCCGTTTTGAGGTGGAAGAGAGTGGTTTTTTTGAAAACAACTTTCTGGCAAAAGAGGGCTTTATCAGAAGAGACCGCTTTACTGCCATGTTTGGTATGGTCGGTCTGGCTGAGTGCGTCAACCATCTGATGGAGCTTCAGGGAAAGACCGGCCGGTATGGCCATGATGAAGAGGCAGACGCTCTGGGAGTGGAGATTATGGATGAGATCGATGCTTTCAACAAAGCCCATGTCAATCCCTACTGTGAGGCGACAGACGGCCATTTCCTTCTTCATGCGCAGGTAGGCATCGACAGTGACATGGGAATTTCTCCGGGAACCCGTATCCCCATCGGTGAGGAGCCGGAGGAGCTTATCGATCATCTGCGTCACTGTGAGAAGTTTCACAGATACTTCCCGTCCGGGACCGGAGATATTTTTCCGATCGATACGACTGTGCATAAGAACCATGACTTCCTTCTGGACGTCATCAAAGGCTCTTTCCGCGAGGGAATCCGTTATCTTTCCTTCTATGCGGCAGACAGCGATGTCGTCCGTATCACGGGTTATCTGGTGAAAAGATCCGAGATCGAGAAACTGGAACGGGGTGAAAATGTCCTTCAGGATACCACGGCACTTGGCATGGGAGCCAAGCACAACAGCCGGGTCTTCCAGAGAAAAGTGCGGTAAAACCATGGAAAAGAAGGAAAAGGTCCTGGCGGCAGCAGAACCGGGCTGCGGTCGGGTACCGGTAAACAAGATCATTCCTTTCAGTGCGGTGGATGGTCCCGGAAACCGGACCGCAGTTTTTCTGCAGGGCTGCAACTTTGACTGCCGTTACTGCCATAATCCGGAGACCAGGAATCTCTGCCGGAACTGCGGGAGCTGTGTGGAAAAATGCCCGAAAGGAGCCCTGTTTACGGATGAAGACGGCAAGGTACGGTTCTGTCCGGAAAAATGCTGTGGCTGCGATACCTGCATCCATGTCTGTCCCTTTGGCTGCAGTCCCAGGATCCGCATGATGTGTGCGGAAGAGGTTTTTGCCGAGGTAAAGAAGCAGCAGCCTTATATCCGGGGCATTACGGTGTCAGGCGGGGAATGTACCCTTTACCCGGATTTTCTCGAAAAGCTTTTTGTCCTGGCAAGGGGAGCCGGTCTTGGAACCCTTATCGACAGCAACGGAACCCTGGATTTTGAGAAGTATCCGCAGCTTCTTGCTGTGACGGACGGCGTTATGCTGGATATCAAGAGCTGGGATCCGGAGGACCATCTGCGTGTCACGGGAACGGCCAATGAGCGGGTGCTTAAAAATTTAGAGTATCTGGCAGCCTCTGGCAGGCTTTTCGAAGTGCGTACCGTAGTGGTACCGGAGCTTTTCGACTGTGAAAAGACCGTCCGTGAGACTGCACGCCTGGCTGCATCTTATCTTGGCAGGGGAAATATCCGTTATAAGATCATTGCTTACCGCCCCATGGGGGTCCGGGAAGCTTATTCGCATTACCATGTGCCCGATCAGGCATTTCTGGATCACCTGGCAGAACTGGCCCGCCGGGAGGGAATGACGGATGTACTGGTTGTCTGATACGGGAAAGGAATATGGCCTGAAAAGAAAAACTGCTGACCACGGAAGGTATCCGGTCAGACGGAAGAGAAGGAGGAATATTGGTGAGCAACGTTGATAAACATACGGTGGCCATCCAGATGACAGGGATTGTCAAGAAATTTGGCGATTTCACCGCAAATGACCACATCAATCTGACTGTCCACAAGGGAGAAGTCCATGCGATCTTAGGCGAAAACGGTGCTGGAAAAAGTACGTTGATGAATATTCTGTATGGTCTGTACCAGCCCACGGAAGGAACCATCGCTGTCAATGGGAAAGAGGTGGTCATCGACAGCCCGCAGAAGGCGATCGACCTGGGGATCGGTATGGTACATCAGCATTTCATGCTGATCCAGCCATTTACCGTAACCGAAAATATTGTCCTTGGTATGGAGCCGAAAAAAGGAATTGCTGTGGATATCAAATCTGCAAGAAACCGGATCCTGGAGCTTTCCGGGCGCTACAACCTGAAGGTGGACCCGGATGCGAAGATTGAGGATATCTCCGTGGGGATGCAGCAGCGTGTGGAAATCCTGAAGGTTCTGTACCGCGGAGCCAGGCATCTGATCCTGGATGAGCCGACGGCGTCCCTGACACCGCAGGAGATCACGGAGCTGATCGAGATCATCCACAATCTGACAGCCGACGGCAAGAGTGTGATCCTTATCACCCACAAGCTGAAGGAGATCAAGGCTGCCGCCGACTACTGTACCATTATCCGCCAGGGTAAATACATCAATACGGTGGATGTGGATGAGGTCAATGAAAACCAGCTGGCTTCCATGATGGTAGGCCGTGATGTGGAATTCCAGGTGGCCAAAAAGGAAATGAAGCCGGGAGAAACCGTTCTGGAGGTAAAAGACCTGCATGCGAAGGATTACCGTGACGTGGAAATCCTCAAGGGTCTGAACCTGAAGGTACGCCGTGGAGAGATCGTCGGCCTGGCCGGCGTGGATGGAAACGGGCAGAGTGAGCTGGTGGAGATCCTTACAGGACTGAGAAAAGGAGTCTCCGGGCAGGTGGAGATTCTGGGAGAGGAGCTTTTCGGGAGTACGCCGCGGAAATTTTTTGAAAAAGGTGTGACCAGTATTCCGGAGGACCGCCAGAAACACGGACTGGTTCTTGATTTTACGGTAGCAGAGAACCTGATCCTCCAGAATTTCGGTAAGGAGCCTTATTCCAAAAAAGGAATCCTGAAAAAAGATCTGATCCGGAAACATGCCACAAAGCTGATCGAAAAATTCGATATCCGTCCCAGCGGCTGCGAAAACCGTCTGGCAGGTGAGCTTTCCGGCGGAAACCAGCAGAAGGTCATCATTGCCCGTGAGGTAACGAATGACGGAGAGCTTCTTATCGCCATGAATCCGACCCGCGGACTGGATGTGGGAGCGATCGAATTTGTGCATAAATACATTGTAGAACAGCGGAATAAAAACAAGGCAGTGCTGCTGGTGTCCTTTGAACTGGATGAGATCATGAGCCTTTCCGACCGGATCGAGGTCATTTTCGACGGACAGATCGTCGGAAGTGTAGCGGGCAGGGATGCAGATGAAAACCAGCTGGGCTTCATGATGGCAGGAGGTACAAAACATGAGCAGGAAAGATAAGATTTTAAACGGGAATGCACTCTATACATTCATTGCCATAATCATCGGCTTTGCTGCAGGAGCCGTGCTCCTGGCAGTTGCCGGGATCAACCCGGGAGTTGCTTACGGAAAACTTTTAAACGGCGTTTTCGGCCAGGTGAAATACCTTACCTGGAGTGTTGTGTACGCAGCGCCGCTGATCCTCACAGGACTGAGTGTGGCCTTTTCCTTCCGGACCGGCGTCTTCAATATCGGGGCAGAGGGGCAGTTTGTAGTGGGCTCCATTGCAGCCTGCACCGTTGGTATCCTCTTTGATCTTCCGGCTCCCATTCATATCCTTCTCTGTATTGCGGCAGCAGTGGCAGCGGGGGCAGTCTGGGGTATCATTGTCGGTTTCCTGAAAGTAAAACGGGGGATCAATGAAGTGCTTTCCTATATTATGTTTAACTGGATCGCCTTTTACCTGTCCAACTATATTGTAAACCTGTCAGCTATCCGCAGAACCGGCGGCGGAGAGGCAAGTAAAGATGTGGCAGACAGTGCCCGTATCCTTGCACCGGAATTTATCACGAAGCTTACCCGCTGTACCGCAGCCAACTGGGGGATCGTCATTGCCGTTGCGGCGGCCGTTCTGGTATGGTTTATCATCAGTAAGACAACGCTCGGTTATCAGCTTCGTGCCGTAGGCTTCAGCAAAACGGCAGCCGAGTACGGCGGAATCAACACCAACAAAATGTTCCTGACCGCCATGGCGATCTCCGGGGCACTGGCAGGACTTGGCGGCGCTGTCCAGACTCTCGGTATGGCAGGCCGTGTGAGCCAGTTCGCCAGCCAGGAGCAGTACGGTTTCCAGGGGATCACGGTTGCGCTGATCGGCTCTTCCCATCCGGTGGGCTGTATCTTCGCAGGTCTTTTCTATGGAGCCATGAAATACGGCGGCGGTAAATTGAGTCTGGTAAAAGCACCGGCAGAGGTGGTTGATATCATTATGGGTATCATCATCTTCTTTATTGCCATTGCCCATATGTTCAAAGTGATCTTCAACCGGAAAAAAGGAGGGAAATAAAAATGAGTATCATCATTAAGGATCTTGGTCTTCTGATTAATGCAATGCTGATCGCTACGCCTCCTCTTCTTCTGGCAGCACTTGGTTCCTGCTTTTCAGAACGGAGCGGTGTGGTAAACATCGGAATTGAGGGGATGATGACGATTGGGGCCTTTGTCGGCTCTGTTGTCGCTTATTACACGGGAAACGGCTGGTTCGGCTTTTTCTGCGGAGGGCTTGCAGGAGCTGCCTTTGGCGTGCTTCATGCGGTTGCCTGTGTCAGCTTCGGGGCAGACCAGACGATTTCCGGTACAGCGGTGAACTTCATCGCACCGGGTCTTGCAATCTTCCTGTGTAAGGCGATGTTTGATAACTCCTCTGACTCACCGGCTCTTGAAACGGCGAGCAAACTGCCGAAAATGTTCAACGGCGTTTTCCCGGCAGGCTCTTTTGGCTACAATGTTCTTTCTACTTATTCTGCAGCCTACCTGAGCTTTCTGCTTGTCCTGGTGATCTGGTTTGTCTTCTACAAGACCCGCTTCGGCATGAGACTGCGTGCTGTCGGTGAGCATCCGAAGGCCTGTGAGACTCTGGGAATCAATGTATTCCGGATCCGTTACATCTGCGTGATCCTTTCCGGCTTTCTGGCAGGGCTGGGCGGAGCCTACGTGACTCTGGCTACGGTAAGCCAGTTCCGTCCAAACGTTATCGTAGGACAGGGCTTTATCGCGATCTCTGCAGTGATCTTTGGTAAGTTTACCCCGCAGGGGACCCTTAAGGCCTGCCTGCTGTTTGGTTTCTGCAACGGTCTGAAATCCCTTCTCGGAGCCAACAACATAGTTTCTCCGTATCTGATTTCCATGATCCCTTACGTGGTGACGATCCTGGCTCTGATATTCTTCGTAGGAAAATCCAGGGTTCCGGCTGCCAACGGAAAACCGTATCTGAAAGCAAAATAAAAGAAGAGGTAAAAAAATGGAATATGAGAAATTGAGATCCATGCCGAAGGTGGAGCTTCACTGCCACCTGGACGGTTCACTTTCTCAGACATTCATCAGTCGGGAGCTCGGTAGAGAGGTGGATCTTACCGAGCTCCAGGTGGCTTATGGATGCCGCAGCCTGAAGGAATACCTGGAAAAATTTGATCTTCCCATCCGGTGCCTTCAGACGGAGAAAAGTGTGAGAGAAGCCGGATATGATTTTATCCGGAGCGTAGCGGCGGAAAACATGAAATATGTGGAGGTGCGTTTTGCACCGCTCTTTTCCGCCCATGAAGGATTTTCTACAGAGCAGGTCATAGAATCCCTGCTCACCGGTCTGGAAGACGGCCGGAAGGATTTCGGCACGGAATCCAATGTGATCGTCTGCGCCATGCGTCATCAGTCGGAGGAAGAAAATCTGGCGATGTTCAAAGCAGCCAGGACCTTCCTGGGAGAAGGCGTCTGCTGCGGAGATCTGGCAGGAGACGAGGCAGCCTGGCCCATGAAAAATTTTGTCCGTCTGTTTGGTGAGGCGAAGAAGCTTGGTCTGCCTTTTGTGATCCATGCCGGTGAATGCGGCAGTGCGGAAAACATCCGGGAGGCTGTAGAGTGCGGGGCAAGAAGGATTGGTCACGGCATCGCCATGAAAGGTCATCCGGAGATCATCCGGCTGGTAAAAGACACCGGAACGGGCGTGGAAATGTGTCCGGTCAGCAATCTTCAGACCAAAGCCGTGAATGGTCCGGAAGAGTATCCTATGCGGGAATTTCTGGATCAGGGGCTCCTGGTGACGGTCAATACGGATAACCGGACAGTGAGCAATACGACGGTTTCCGGGGAACTGGCATTCATCCAGGAAACCTACGGGATCCATGACGAAGAAGTGAGGCGTATGATGGAAAATGCCGTGGAGGTATCCTTTGCGGATGACAGTGTAAAAGACCGGATATTGAAAGAAATCCGGCTGTGGTACGGAAAATAAAAAAAGGGGGACTGACTATGAGTAAAATGTATGAAAAACTGCAAAAATGTGTATCTGTGATCCGGGAAAAAACGGATTTTGTTCCGGAGGTGGCTCTGATCCTGGGCTCCGGACTGGGAGAATATGCAAAAAATATGGATGTGAAAGCGGAGATTCCTTATTCGGAGATCGAAGGCTTTCCGGTTTCTACTGTGGCAGGCCATGACGGCCGTTTCCTTTTCGGCTATGTTGGCAAAGTTCCCATGGTCATTATGAAGGGAAGAGTGCATTATTATGAAGGCTACGACATGGAGGAGGTAGTCATGCCGATCCGTATCATGGGGCTTCTGGGTGCCAAAAAGGTGATCCTGACCAATGCGGCCGGTGGTGTAAATCTGGATTTCCAGCCGGGAGACCTTATGATGATCACTGACCATATTTCCACGTTTGTACCGAGTCCGCTTCGCGGGGAAAACATCGACGAACTGGGAACCCGTTTCCCGGATATGAGCCATGTGTATGCTCCGGAGCTTTGTGAAGTGATCCGCAGGGCAGCAGCAAAACTGAACATCCCGCTCAGAGAAGGAATCTATATTCAGTGTTCCGGTCCGAACTATGAGACTCCGGCGGAGATCAGAGCTTTTCGCGGAATGGGCGTGGATGCCGTCGGCATGAGTACGGTGTGCGAAGCCATGGCAGCCAACCATATGGGAATGAAGGTGTGCGGAATCTCCTGCATTACAAATATGGCTGCAGGAATCCTCGATCAGCCCCTGGACCACAAAGAAGTGCAGGCGGTCGCTGACCGGGTGAAGACGACCTTCGAACAGCTGGTGACGGAGATCGTGACGCAGCTTTGAGGAAAGCTGGGGGAAATATTGCAAGGGGGAAAACCATCGGAGTTGCGCAAGTCCTGGTTTTCCCCCTTGCATCCCCCTTTCCAGGGCACGCAGAAAATAGGGGGCTTACGTCAGACTACTATTAATGGAAAAGTAGTCATATGCAAAATATGTAAGCATTAGTGAAAGAAAATTTTTTGTAACTGTTCAGATCCAAGCAGATTTTCATGCAAAAGTGTGAGTCATGCTTGCATGAATGAACACTTTTATAGGGAAATCTATTTGGCGGATACGCCACACCGACGAAATGCGTAGCATTTTGGAGGTGGTTCTGAACAGTTACAAATCTTCTTAAAAAATGGAGGGAGATTTTCAAATGGACATCATAGAATTAAAAACTCCGTCCCCTGAATACGCCGCTGACATCTGGCAGTTCCGGCAGGAAATCCTGGAGAAGGATGAGGGGAGCAAGGATCAGTTTGCAGGCTGTGGAGGGCTTGAAAGCAGTGCGTCAGCAGAGGAATGGATCGAGCGTACGAAACTTGGTGAGAGTGAAGAAAACTGTGAGGATGGTAAAGTGCCGTCCCATATGTATCTGGCAGTCCGGAAAGCGGATAACCGGATTGTTGGCCTGATTGACCTGAGACACCACATCGATCACCCGGTACTTGGTACCTGGGGCGGTCACAGCGGGTATTCTGTGTGCCCTTCCGAGAGAGGGCACGGTTATGCCAAAGAGATGCTCCGCCAGCTTCTTCCCAAGGCCGGAGCACTGGGAATCCGGAAGTTCCTTATCACCTGCAAGGTCGGCAATCTGGCGAGTGAAAAGACGATTCTTGCAAATGGCGGTGTTTTTGACGGGATTGTTGACGGAAACGGCGAAAAGATCAAGAGATTCTGGATCACCATTGATCCGGAAAAATGATTCTATGTAAATTTTTGTAAGAAGGAGGTGTGGCTTAATGAAGAAAGTGGTTTCTATAGGGAATCAGGGATTTGAAAAACTTAGAGCCGGCGGATATTTTTATGTGGATAAGACAGATTTTATCCGGGAATGGTGGGAAGCCGGGGATGAAGTGACACTGATTGCCCGGCCGCGCCGCTTTGGCAAAACTTTGAATATGGATATGTTGAATTGTTTCTTTTCAAACCGGTATCAAAACCGTGGAGATTTGTTTGAGGGACTTTCTATCTGGAAGAGAGAAGAATATCGAAAGCTTCAAGGAAGCTATCCGGTGATTTTTCTGAGCTTTGCCAATGTGAAAGGAGATAATTATCAGGATGCCAGAAACAGCATCGTTTCAGCAATCAACAGCGCTTATCAGGCGCATGCTTATCTGCTGGAAAGTAACGTCCTGACGGAAGGAGAAAAAAGTTTTTTTGCGCAACTGGATCAGTATGTGAATGATATTTCTGCGGACAAGCAGATCGTAAATGAAGCAATTTTCCGTTCACTGAATAACCTGTCCTCCTGTCTGGCCCGCTATTATGGAAAACAGGTGATGATTCTTCTGGATGAGTATGATACACCTATGCAGGAAGCCTATGTGCATGGTTTCTGGAATGAATTTACCTCTTTGATCCGAAACCTGTTTAATACCACTTTCAAAACGAATCCATACCTGTATCGTGCTGTAATGACCGGAATCACCAGAGTTTCCAAGGAGTCTGTTTTTTCCGATCTGAATAATCTGAATGTTGTGACAACAACTTCCGAAGAGTACAGTAGCTGTTTTGGCTTTACAGAACAGGAAGTGTTTGCTGCGTTGGATGCTTTTGGTATGGAAAAAGAAAAAAATCGGGTAAAGCAGTGGTATGACGGTTTTGTTTTTGGAAGCAGGAGGGATGTATATAATCCATGGTCCATTACCTGCTTTCTGGATAAGGGACAGTATCGGACTTATTGGGCATCTACCAGTTCTAATGGACTTATTGATCGTCTGATTCGGACTGCGTCCGGTCAGGTAAAACAGCAAATGGAAGTTTTGCTGCAGGAAACAGAGATTGTAGTAAATTTTGATGAGCAGATTGTATTTGATCAGCTGGAGTGGGATGAAAATGCAATCTGGAGTCTGCTTATGGCGAGTGGGTATCTGAAAGCAGAGAACGTGGAGTATCGGGGCGAGGAGATGGAGCCCTGGTATCATTTGAAGATCACAAATCAGGAAACAAAGATCATGTTTCTTCGGATGTTCCGCGACTGGTTCCGCAGCAGAGGGAATGGGTATGAGAACTTTGTAGAGTCCCTGATCCGTGGCGATGTGGAGCAGATGAATTATTATATGAACAAGATCGCGCTGGCAAGCTTCAGTTATTTTGATGTAGGCGGTCAGGAGCCGGAAAAATTTTATCATGGATTTGTTCTCGGACTGATGGCAGAACAGACAGAGAATTATATTCTGAAATCCAACAGAGAGAGCGGTTTTGGCAGATATGATGTGCTGATGCTGCCCAAAAAGGAAACACTTCCGGCTGTTATTATTGAGTTTAAGGTGAGAAACAGCACCAGAGAAAAAACGTTGGATGATACGGTTCAGACTGCCCTGACGCAGATAGAAGAGAAAAATTATGATGCAGAAGTTCTTTCTCAGGGGATTTCTAAAGAAAGAATTTTCCATTATGGCTTTGCCTTTGAAGGGAAGACCGTGAGGATCGGGAAAGGATCCCCGGTGAATGGAGTGTGAATCGGTCACATACGTATCCTGTCAGGAACGGATCGGGAAAGACGACGCTGATGGAGCATCTGGCGGATTTTTTGCCGGATGGATGAAAAATCTGGTGTAGAATGAGAGAATGATTTTGCATAGTAAAAATGGTGAAAAGATTTATAATATCATGGTTGACATAATAACCGGATTGATCTATTCTAGCTATAGAGAATACCCCACTTTGATATTCAGCCAGGAAAGGATGTGTTATTATGCCATTGCCGCAGCGTGAAGATTATACAGTAGAGGATATTTATGCCTTACCGGAAGGCACCCGGGCAGAGCTGATCGACGGGCAGATTTACTATATGGCTCCACCCAGCAGAAGACATCAGAACCTTCTTTTTTCCATCAGCCGTGTGATCGCGGATTATATTGATCAAAAAGGCGGTTCCTGTGAAGTTGATATCGCTCCGTTTGCTGTATTTCTGAATGAGAATGATAAGAATTATGTGGAGCCGGATATAGCTGTGATCTGCGATACAAGTAAACTCAATGACAGAGGCTGCAATGGAGCTCCGGACTGGATTATCGAAATTGTCTCACCGGCCAGCAGGAAAATGGACTATTTCACGAAGTTGTTTAAATACCGTACTGCAGGTGTTCGTGAATATTGGATCGTGGATCCGGTTAAGAATTTAATCCTGATTTACAATTTTGATGCCAGTGATTCTGAACAATACACCTTTAGCGATACAATCAAAGCGGGCATCTACGAGGATCTGTATCTTGATTTCAGCAAGCTTAAGTGAGAGAACCCATATTTTACCAAACCTCCGCATAGGATATAAAAATCCTGTGCGGAGGTTTTTTCTATGAATCTTCTCTGGGGCGGTATGCTGCTTATTGGAATTTTATACGGGGCGTTTAACGGGCGGATGCAGGAGATCACAGATGCGGTTTTAAGTGCCTCCCGGGAGGCGGTGACACTCTGCATGACAATGACGGGAATCCTGGCCTTCTGGCAGGGACTGATGGAAGTTGCGAAGGATGCGGGGCTTACAGAACAGCTCTGCCAGAAGATCCGGCCTCTGATCCGTTTCCTTTTCCCGGAGATCCCGGCGGACCATCCGGCTTATGAGTCGATCTCCATGAATTTCATCGCGAATTTCCTTGGCCTTGGCATGGCGGCCACACCGGCGGGCCTGAAAGCCATGAAGGATCTGGAAAGTCTGGAAGAAAAGCGGCGGAGCGGCAGACTTCCGGACAGCAAACCGGTGCCGCCCGGGACCGCCAGCCGGGAAATGTGCACCTTCCTGATTATGAATATTTCCTCCCTCCAGCTGATCCCTGTCACCATGATCGCCTACCGCAGCCAGTACGGCAGCGTGAACCCCGCCGCCATCACATTCCCGGCCATTCTGGCTACGGCAGTGAGTACAGGGGTGGCGGTGATTTTCTGCAGGGTGGTGGGGAAATGAGAAAACAAAGGAAGTCCCCACTCATATCAGCAGTTACAACACAGTTTTTCAGGGATTACCACTTTTCTCCGGGAAACTTCAATGATAGACGCATCTACTTTATATACGTCCTGTATCAGCTGCTTTGTTAATATTTGGTCGGGAATTCCTTTTGCAACAATCTTGTTTTTATTTAAAATAATCATATAATCTGCAAGCTGCAATGCCATATTCAGATCATGGATCACGACAGCTACTGTCATTTTCTTTTCTGAACTTATGCTTTTCAGTATTTCCATCACCTCAAGCTGATAACGCAAGTCCAGATTACTGGTAGGTTCATCCAGTAAAATGATTTTCGGATCCTGTGCCAGTGCTCTTCCTATAAGCACACGCTGCCTTTCACCACCGCTTAAACTGCATACATCGGTAAATGCATATCTTTCCAATGCAAGATCTTTCAGAATTTTTTCCACTTCTGTAAGATCCTTTGAAGAAGGCTTTCCTTTAAAACCGGAGCCTTTCCCGGATAAAATGGTTTCCCAAACGGTAAGCCCCGGACATAATTCTGTATTCTGCGGGACATATCCGATAAAGGAAGCTCTTTCCTTTGGTGTCATCCGTCCGACATCTTTTCCGTCTGCAAGGACACAGCCGGCAACCGGTTTGTAAATATGATTCAGGCATTTCAGCAACGTACTTTTTCCGGCGCCATTTGCTCCCATGATTACTGTTATCTTGCCTTCTGGAAGGAAAAAAGAAATATCATCCAATATCAAAGGTGTTTCTTTTTTGTAGGCAAATTTTAAATGTTCTATCGCAAAATTCATATTTCAATTTTTCCCCTTTCTCATGATCATATAAATAAAAATGGGGACACCGATTATGGAGATCACAACACCGACAGGGATTATGACCGGATTGATTATGCTGCGTCCTACGGTATCAGAAAGAAGTACCAGGGCAGCTCCGATCAAAGCACTTAAGGGAAGCTGAAGACCATGTTCACCGCCAACAATGAATTTTGCGATATGGGGAGCAACAAGTCCTACAAACCCGATCACTCCGGTAAAACTCACCAATGTTGCAGCAAGAAGCGCAACTGCGATTCCACTGATGCTTCGCAACTGTTTTACATTTACCCCCAGTGCTTTGGCACTTTCATCTCCGGAAGATGCAATAATATTGTAATCTTTGCTATGGCACATAAAGAACAGAAATGCTGCCATGAAAATCACAAATGATATAAAGACCTGAGACCATACCACATCGGTCAGACTTCCAAAGGTCCAGTAAACAATAGATGCCAGTTGGTGTTCGCTTACGAAATACTGTAAACAGGAATTTAATGCACTGAAAAGATAATTCACAGCAACGCCTAATAGTATCAATGAGTTTGCATTGAAATCCTTAAGTAAGGAAATTCCATATACAGCAATCGTACAAGCAGCTGCAAATGCAAAAGCCAGCAAAATGGTAATATTAGCTTTATTTCCTCCAAAAACAATTCCCAAAGCTGCACCAAAAGCAGCTGCACTGGATACACCGGTCGTAAACGGACTGGCCATGGCATTTCCGGTAATGGACTGCATGATATTTCCGCAGACAGCCAGACCTGCTCCGGTAACCACTGCCATTGTCACCCTGCATAAACGGATATTGACCAGAACGGCTGTTTCCAGTTCGGAGAGCGGCTGTATATCTTTTATTGAGGTATGAAAAATCGTATTAAAAAGCTTTATAGGCGTTACATTCGTAACGCCTATAAAGCAGGCCACTAATGCCAGAAGTAATATTCCGAAAGAAAACAGAACCAAATATACGATTTTCTTATTTCTTCTTTTTTGATACTCCTGTGCCAGTTTCAGACTGTCATCCCTCATATACATGACCTTCAATTGCATCCATATTCTGGAATTCTGTCATCCACTGATCAAAAATTTCATAAGCATCAAAATCTTCAAAAAGATCCGGATGAAGCCATTTCGCAAAGAAAGCAAGACCAACTGTATTTCCGCCGCCTCGCAGACAGAAATCGGAACACATGATTATATTATCATCTTCTATGGCTTTCATCTTTGAAAAACCTTCTCTGGATTTCATTTCTTCTTTTGCGAAAGTATAGTCTGCTTCTTCTGGCGGAAGATAATTATCTGCCATAATCCCGTCCTTCTGATCTCTGTAAACGGTTTTTATCACCACGTCCGGGTTACTGTTGATCACTGCTTCTGCATCCGCATAATCGGAATCTTCTACCTGCATATCAGACTCGATCACATTATGTCCGCCGGCCTGATTGATCATCTGCCCCCAACCGCTCTCGTTTCCAAAACATGTAGTATAGGCATCATAATATTCCAGATAAACATTTACTCGGTCCTCTTCCGGCATATCCTTCAGCCTTTCTGCAACTTCGCTCCGAATAGAAGAACAAAAATCGATGACTCTTTCAGCGCCTTCTTTTTTTCCGAAAATCTCTGCACACAGTTCGATCTGCTCATTGTATTCTTCCACTGTCTGACCGGAGGCACAATTTAAAACAAAAACAGGAATGTTATAATCACCCAGTTTTTCAGCCATTTCATCCGAATACTGTCCTGGAAGTACAATAAATATATCAGGATTATAGGAAATGATTTTTTCATAATCCAAATCTCTGGTGCCTTTTCCATAGACATCATCAGAAGTAAATTCCGGCCAGAAAGCTTCATTTGTATAGGCAAGAGAATCAATCGCTTCTACCTGATCGATCGCACCTACTGCCCGGATGATCTCCAGATTGTAGCGATTAGATACGATCGCCTTTTGAATATCCTCGTTCAATTCAACCTCACGTCCGTTTGCATCTGTTAATGTCCGTGTTTCCTGCTCCGCTGCTTCACATGATAATACGCCCAGACCAAGTGCAAATACACACCCGAAGAGCATACAAACCGATAAACGTTTCATTTGTTTTCTCCTTCTCTGAAATGTTCTTTATTTACCAAAAAATGCTTTCGGTAAATTATTTTTTGTGTAATTATAACATGTCCATAGTTGTTCACAAGCTACCGGGGGGGATATTTACAGAAAAAAGAATAAGGGAAGTAACATTGTTTTTCTACCGGATTTTTGATAAACTAATCTATAAGCTGCTTTGCAGCGGAACAATCCGCAGTCATAGTGAGCGGAAAAGAATTTTTACAGCTAATATCTATGAAAAAAGAAGTATATTCATGCACAAAGGAGGACATATCCATGGATGAAAACATGAGAAAAAGAAACGAATTGCTTGCCCAGACCGTGATCAAGGGTCTGAAATCCCGCAACATGTCCGGTTATTATGCGGCAGATAAGGAAGAGGCGGTAAAACTCGCTCTGGAACTGATCCCGGAAGGAAGCAGCATTGCGATGGGCGGCTGTATGAGTGCACAGGAGATCGGCCTCATCCGGGTACTGGAAGACGGCAATTACAACTATATTGACAGGGCGAAGCTTGCACCAAGAGAAGGTCTTCTGGCTGCCTATGATGCGGATATTTTTCTTTCCAGCGCCAATGCCATCACAAACGATGGTATTATGGTTAACATTGACGGAAATGCCAACCGTGTCTCCTGCATTGCACAGGGACCGAAAAAAGTAGTGTTTATTGTCGGAATGAACAAAGTCTGTTCCGATCTCGATGAAGCGATGAAACGTGCCAGAAATGTGGCAGCACCGGTAAATGCACAGCGTTTTGACATTAAGACTCCCTGTAAGGAGACCGGAAAATGCTTTGACTGCAAATCACCGGACACGATCTGCTGTCAGTTTCTGATCACCAGATATTCCCGTCATGCAGACAGGATCCATGTGATCCTGGTCAATGATACACTGGGCTTCTGATCTGCCCATACATCAGCCGTCTGCGAATCTCCGCTTTACAAAAAGCAAGGGCAGAAGGAACGAAAAACAGCTTGTACTTTGAATCGGAGTGTGCTATGATACGACTAAGAGTGTGAAGAATCCATAGCCGCTCCGAACAGTTGAAAATTAAATAAGAAAGCATGAGGTGCCGTTTTTGACAGAAGAAGCTGCCGATAAACGGGTAAAAGAGAAGCAGGTGAGAGTCCTGCGCGATCTCGTCACTGTAAACAGGGAGTCAGAGCCAAAGATGCCACTGGGAAACCGGGAAGGCGGCAAAGACAACGATCTGTAAGCCAGGAAACCTGCCTTATGTTGGTACGGGGATATTATCCCGGGTCACGAGTAATTGATTGTACCGATTATCTTTTTCCCGCGATCCTTTTACATATTGATGTAAGAGGTTTTTTTCTGCAATTTTCCAGAAAAAACCGGAAGTTTTTCTTATCTCCGTATCCTGTGATTTCCGCTGATGCAAAAATTTATATACATCAGGACGTCAGACCATAAAGATCTGTGTCTGAATCAAGGAGGAGAAGTAACATGAAAAACAAAATGGTAAAAGCTCTGGCAATCATGATGAGTGTATCCACCATCACAATGATGGGTTCCGCAAGCGTATATGCTTCCGAGACGGAGACCGAGACAGCAACCGAGGCTGTAACAGAGGCAGCAACCGAAGCAGCATCTGAGGATGCCACTGAGGCAGGCTCTGAGAGCGACGATCAGGCAGCAGCTGATAATGTAGCAGCTCTGATCGATAAGATCTATGTTCAGGAGAGAACCGATACCACCGATGCAGACTGTACCGCAGCCAAAGAAGCCTGGGATCAGCTGACCGACGCTCAGAAAGAGCTGGTTGAAGGTGAAGAGGCAAGCCCGGAGTATTTCGGACGTGACACCGGCGACGCTTCCAAAGACGATCCCCGCAACGGCGATGAGATCGGTGAGAACGAGCTTTTGGTTGTAAGCTTTGGTACTTCCTTCAACGACAGCCGTGCAGAGGATGTCAAGGGCATCGAGGATGCTCTGCAGGAAGCATATCCGGATTGGTCTGTAAGAAGAGCATTTACCGCTCAGATCATCATCAACCATGTACAGGCAAGAGATGACGAGAAGATCGACAATATGGATCAGGCTCTTCAGCGTGCCGTTGACAATGGCGTTAAAAACCTGGTGGTACAGCCGACTCATCTGATGCACGGCGCTGAGTACGATGAGATGGTAGAAGCGATCGACGGTTACAAAGATAAATTTGAGTCCGTAGCCATCGCAGAGCCGATGCTGGGCGAGGTAGGCGACGACGCTACCGTTATCAATGACGACAAGAAGGCAGTTGCCCAGGCGATCACCGATGAAGCTGTAAAAGCAGCCGGTTATGACAGCATGGAAGCAGCAGCTGAGGATGGAACTGCATTTGTATTTATGGGTCATGGTACTTCCCATACTGCAAATGTAACCTATGATCAGATGCAGACCCAGATGGAAGAGCTTGGATTCACCAACGCTTTCATCGGTACGGTAGAGGGTAAGCCGGAAGATACCGCTTGTGAAGAGGTTATCAAGAAGGTTCAGGATGCAGGCTTCAAGAAAGTTGTTCTTCGTCCGCTGATGGTTGTAGCTGGTGACCACGCTAACAACGATATGGCAGGCGACGATGAGGATTCCTGGAAGAGCCAGTTCGAGGCCTCCGGAGCATTTGACAGCGTTGACTGCCAGATCGAAGGACTGGGAAGAATCGATGCTGTTGAGCAGATTTATGTAGAGCATACAAAAGAAGCTATTGATTCTATCGCAAAATAATCCGTAGAGCGGACATTCGTAATCCGCTTTCGCGACTGCGTTCAAACAAAAAGAGAAATCTCAGCTGCCCGGAATGTTTTCAAAGACATCCGGGCAGTTGTTGTAGAAGAGGAGGAAATTTATTATGAAACGTTCCATGACATTCTTTTTATCACTGATCTGTGCCACAGCCATGATGGCAGCACCTGTGGCCATGGCAGCAGAGACGGAAACAGAGACCGCTGTTACCGAGACGGTATCCGAAGCTGAAACAGAGACCGGCAGTGAGACTGAAACTGAGGCAGAGGGAGTTCTGGAGGACGGCACCTACACCGCAGAGTTTGATACCGACAGCTCCATGTTCCATGTCAACGAGGCAAATGACGGAAAAGGCGTTCTGACCGTAAAAGACGGTGAGATGACCATTCATGTATCCTTAAGCGGCAAAGGCTTCCTGAATCTTTTCATGGGTAGCGCCGAGGATGCAAAAAAAGATGGCGCAGAGCTTCTTGACCCGACCACAGATACCGTAACCTATAAAGACGGAACTTCTGAGGAGGTTTATGGCTTCGATATCCCGGTACCGGCTATCGATGAAGAGTTTACGGTGGCTGCCATTGGTAAAAAAGGCAAATGGTATGATCACAAAGTCAGCGTCAAGAATCCGGTGAAAGAGGACGGCGCAGAGAAAAAGACCGTTGCAGACCTGAACCTGGAGGATGGCGACTATACCGCAGAGGTAACTCTGGAGGGCGGAAGCGGCAGAGCAACCGTAGATTCTCCGGCAACCATCACGATCAAAGACGGCGAGGCAACTGCAACCATCGTATGGAGCAGCCCGAACTATGATTATATGCTGGTAAACGGTGAAAAATACGAGCCGGTAAACACCGAGGGAAATTCCACGTTTGAGATCCCGGTAGACGGCTTTGATTATCCGATGGAAGTCGTTGGAGATACCGTAGCTATGAGCGAGCCTCACGAGATCGAGTATACCCTGCAGTTTGATTCCTCCAGCATGGAAAAGGCAGAATAAATGAGAAAAAGAACAGGACGGATTCTGATTGCGCTGCTGGGTCTCTCTCTGATCTTTTCTTCTTCTGCGGTACTGGCTCCGGTTCAGAGCCTTGCCGCAGAAGAAAGCAGTGAAACGGCCGGATCGGATATTCCGGGAGAAGATCTGGCGGGACTTAAGTATGATCACAGTCTGGAGCTTCAGTATGCGGATCAGTTTGCCGTAGATTATTATGAGGGCGGTTACGCCCTGATCACGATTGTGGGAAGCGGACAGTTCCTTGTGGTGCCGGAGGGAAAAGAAGCACCGGAAGGACTGGATGAAGACATTACCGTGATCCATCAGCCATTGGAAAATATCTATCTGGTGGCGACTTCCACGATGGACTTTTTCCGGGCACTGGATGGGCTCGGAAGCATCAGCCTTTCCGGGACCAAGGCGGACGGCTGGTATATCGATGAAGCGAAAGAAGCGCTGGAGAGCGGAGCGATTTCCTTTGCCGGAAAATACAACGCACCGGATTATGAGCTGATCCTGTCGAAAAAATGTGATCTGGCCCTGGAATCCACCATGATCTACCACAATCCGGAGGTAAAGGAAAAACTGGAAGAATTTGGCATTCCGGTGCTGGTCGAGCACTCTAGTTATGAAAACCATCCTCTGGGCCGGACGGAATGGGTAAAGCTGTACGGCGTTCTTCTGGACAAAGAAGAAGAGGCGGAGGCCGTCTTTGAGGAGCAGGCGGAGAAGCTGAATTCCATCAAAGACAGTGAGAATACAGGAAAAACGGTGGCTTTTTTCTATATCAATTCCATGGGCTCTGCCAATGTGCGTAAATCCAATGATTATGTGTCGAAAATGATCGAGCTGGCTGGCGGAAACTATATTTTCAACGATCTGGGTACGGACGAAGAAGGGCTTTCCACCATGAATATGGGAATGGAAGATTTCTATGCAGGAGCCAGGGATGCAGATTATATCATTTATAACAGTACCATTGACGGAGAATTGAAATCACTGGATGAGCTTTTGAAAAAAAGTGAACTTCTGAAGGATTTCAAGGCAGTCAAAGAAGGAAACGTCTGGTGTCTGACCAAGAGCATGTTTCAGGAAACCACCTGTCTTGGCGATGTGATCATGGATATCCACCGGATGCTGACGGAGGATGATCCGGACGGCCTTACTTACCTGTATCGATTGGAGTAATATGAAAAAAAGAGGAAAAATCCGTTATATTTTTTCATTTGTGAGTTTAGCGGTGCTGCTGGCAGTTCTGATCTTCTGGAACATAAATGCCGGCAGTGTCTCTGTGAGCATCGGGGATGTGTTCCGGATCCTGTTTCAAAAGGAGGGCGATGAGACAGCCAGAAATATCATCTGGTCCATCCGTCTTCCGAGGATCCTGGCGGCACTGATCCTGGGTGGAGCGCTGTCTGTATCAGGATTCCTGCTCCAGACCTTTTTCAACAATCCCATAGCGGGTCCCTTTGTCCTGGGAATTTCTTCCGGAGCAAAGCTTACGGTAGCTCTGACTATGATTTTTCTTCTTGGAAAAGGACTCACGGCCGGTTCTGCGGTCATGATCCTCGCAGCCTTTGTCGGCTCGCTGATCTCCATGGGTTTCGTGCTTCTCGTCTCCAGAAAAGTGCGGAATATGTCCATGCTGGTGATCTGCGGCGTCATGATCGGCTATATCTGCTCTGCTGTGACGGATTTTGTAGTGACGTTTGCGGATGATTCGAATATAGTCAACCTTCATAACTGGTCACAGGGAAGTTTTTCCGGTATGAACTGGAACAACGTATTTCTCATGGCGGTGGTTGTCTTTGCAGCCCTGGTACTTGCTTTTCTCTTGTCAAAACCGATGAATGCCTATCAGCTGGGTGAGGCTTATGCGAGAAATATGGGTGTGAACATCAGCCGTTTCCGGGTGGAACTGATCCTGCTTTCCAGTGTGCTTTCCGCCTGCGTGACGGCCTTTGCCGGACCCATTTCTTTTGTGGGTATTGCAGTACCCCAGCTGATGAAGAATCTTCTGAAAACGGCAAAACCGATCCTGGTGATCCCGGCCTGCTTCCTGGGCGGAGCTGCGTTTTGCCTCTTTTGTGATCTCATTGCCCGGACGGTTTTTTCACCGACGGAGCTCAGCATCAGTTCTGTGACTGCCGTATTCGGAGCACCGGTGGTGCTGTATGTCATGATCAACCGGAAGCGGGGCTGACCGGGAATGCACAGAGAAGGGAGCAGCTCATGAACAGGAGTTTTGTTTATACAGAAAATATGACTGTGGGTTATGACGGAAAGGCTCTGATACGGGATATCCGGCTTTCTCTGGAAAAAGGGCAGATCCTGACGCTGATCGGTCCAAACGGAGCAGGAAAATCCACGATCCTGAAGAGTATCATCCGGCAGCTGAAGCTGGTGGACGGAGCCGTTTTCCTGGATCAGAAATCTATGGAGAAAATGTCAGATAAAGAGATCTCACGGAAGCTTGCGGTGGTTATGACAGGTCGGATGCAGCCGGAGCTGATGACCTGTGAGGACATTGTAGGAACCGGCCGTTATCC